>JAFAHS010000071.1 GCA_019237115.1 Deltaproteobacteria bacterium | reverse complement strand
TCACCCCGTTCCTTCCGCGCCAAAATCTCTCTAACCAAACCCGCCCCTAACATCCGCTCCTCCGTCCCACCGCTTTCGGTCGACGGAGAAACTATCCGATCCTGTCCTTCTTCCATTGCTCCCATACCTCCCGTTCAGGGAGGGGGGGAATTTTAGATGACGTCAGAGGGGGGAATTTAACATGACTCCTGACAGACGGTAGCTTAGACATAGGACAGACCTATGACCAGGACACCGTAAGGGATCGAAATAATTGAAAGGCCGCAGCCGGGAAAGCGGCGTCGGTTCACTGCTGAGGAGAAACGCCGGCTGGTATTGGAAGCCACGGAGCCGGGTTCCAGCATCCACCTGGTGGCGCGGCCCAACTGCCTTCGTCGATCCTGTTGTTTCCTGGCGGCGGCTGATGGAACAGGGTGAGCGCGAGAGCCCGGACGCGGAGGAGCAGTGGTGCCGCTGTCGGAGGCCAAGCAGCTGCAGGCGCGGGTATGCGAGCTGGAGCGGTTGTTGAGCAAGAAGACGCTGGAAGCGGAGATCCTGAAAGAAGCCCTGGAGCTGACCCGCTCAAAAAACTGCTCTTGCGCTCGTACTGGCGCGGACCGGGGTGGCAGAGGCGCGGGGTGTAGCGCGCTCCAACCTGGTCGAGCAGCTCAAGCTCTCAGTTGCGCGTCTGCGCCGCCCGCGCGCAGATGACGAATGGCTGGTGGCGATGATCCCCACGATCGTCGCGGAGCGCGCCAGTCAACGAGATCCATCCTCACAAAGGGCTCGGGATGCGGTCTCCACGCGAGTATTTGAGGGCCGTGTCGTGACTGGCCGCGTTACACGGCAGTCGCGTCAGCGATTGCTTAAGTGCCGGAGCGACGCCCGCGGTCAAGGGCGGCGCCAGCCGGCAAGCGCAGCGCGCGGACCCTTGTTGGCGGGCCGGCGCGCAGGCTAGCCGCTACTCACATAGGTAATAACTCAACGGGTTACTCGGGTCCACTTCGACGGGGCAACTCCACCAATCTAGTGCCTGGTGCGCAAGGAATTGGATTGATGCTCGGCACGAGCAACTACAGGACAAGCAACGACCCTCATGTTTTTGAAAAGTGAGGGCCGAACCCATCGAATCACTACACTAGCGCCCTATCTCTCAAAGCGCCAAGCCCAATTTCACTTTCCAAAAGTCAGGGCCGGCTCCATCCCATCACTCCAAAAGTAAGCCACGCCGCGCTGCTTAAAGCGCTGCGCACCAAGCTGGCTCATTTAGTCACTACAAGAGATCAATCTCATCAATCTAAAACGGCAGTCGGATAGAGCGAGACAATGCGACTTAATAACGTCAAGATCCATCTGACCACGTCAGTTCCTCATCGCCGCGCGTTTTTGTATGTCCAGCAGCGTTATGGAGATCACCAAACCGCTGCTCGAACTCGGCCAGCTCAGCCCCTGATATGTTATTTAAATACCACAAAGCTTGCTTGTCTTTCTGAGCTACGCATTGCAGGGACTAGTCGTGTCGGCTAGAATTTAACTAAAGCATAGTTCGCAGCCATGTTATGTTGGCGACGCGTGAGCTACGGCGCGTTCCGCGACTCTTCTAGCTGATCGCATTAATCAGCTAGATAATCCGATAATCATAGTTGCGACCGTGCTTTAAAGGGGGATCCAATGCACAAAGGGGGAATCCTGTTTTCAATCTATTGTGTTTTCGCGACTTTCATAACCGTTCACGTTCATGTTACTCGGCTTCGAATAAAGAATAACGCACTACGTCTCAGCCAGCGAGCTCTTGCCACTGCGGCGGTATGTTTGCTCGCCATTACTCACTTTGCCTCGAAGGCCAACGCGCAATGTGCGCCGGCGTGGTCAGCCCCTGGAACGTGGCAATCGACACAGGCTAACCCTCCAGTAGTTACCGGAACGATTACGCTCAGCTGGCTAGCAAATTGTCAACCAAACACAAATTACAACCAAGTGGGGATCGCTGCGGGTTGTCCGGACTCCGTCAACCCTAGCTGCACGGGCTGGACCAACCCATTTACGACTTACCCTAACCAATATTATTATCAGGTGTTCAACATTCCGACGAACTCAACTTCGATCCAGTTCAATACGCTTCAATTCCCAATTAACCAAGAATATGACGTCAATCTAACCTTGCTCAATGACGGAATTGGATTGGGGACTGCTGACACAAATTGTCCGACGGATCAGTACGGTCGCCAGGACTGCGATCTTCTTATTCAAGTGAATAACTCTGCGGCGGCGACGAGTTGTTCACCAGTGATTATAGCACCCACCGACAACGCAGTTTTGTCTGGAACTGCGACAGTCGGGGCTGCCGCGAATTGCAACGGCGCATATAATCATTTGCTATGGTCCTTTGGCCCGGCGGGCGGAACGACCCAAACCGGCTTCGTAGAGATCCCGTCGGGCAGTACAACCGGAGCTTTGAATACGACTCAATTCCCTAGTGGGTATTACCAGGTCTCGGCAGCGGCATATCTAACCAGCGATGCGAGCGCGATAGTGCCGCAGTGGAGTCCGCTCGATTATTTTTTGATACAAAATAACTTTGCGTCCGCGACGAGTTGTTCGCCAGTGATTACCGCGCCAATGGACAACGCAGTTTTGTCTGGTACAGTGACAGTCGGGGCTGCCGCGAATTGCAACGGCGCATATAATCATTTGCTATGGTCCTTTGGCCCGGCGGGCGGAACGACCCAAACCGGCTTCGTAGAGATCCCGTCGGGCAGCACAACCGGAGCTTTGAATACGACTCAATTCCCTAGTGGGTATTACCAGGTCTCGGCAGCGGCATATCTATCCAGCGATACGAACGCGATAGTGCCGCAGTGGAGTCCGCTCGGCTATTTTTCGATACAGCATTGAACCAGCGAGCGATTTTCAGAAAGCGGGACGCCGAAGAAAACTGACGCCAAGGCCACGGGCGGTTTCGCTTAGTTAAGTTGCGCAGTGTGACGTGGATTATCTAGATAAAGACACCGGAGGTTTGCTCGATCCTGAAACGGTTTTTGGTTGGGCCACGATGGTGATGAACCAACGCCCACAGGATCTGGGATCATCTGAGAGTCCCGCCTGTGGACTTGTGGACAACGCATCTTCTTTATTTTCCCAGAATCCTACCCACCGACCCCTTGCTATGCTCAGAAAGGTACAGGGTCAGCAGGGGACACGCTGAAGGGTGAGACGACGGTAGCTGACGCGGCGCGACGTCACGGGCTGACAGTCACCCGCGTGGGGGAGTGGCGGGAGCAATGGGAAGAAAGACAGGATCGGATGGTTTCTCCGTCCACCGAAACCGGTGGGACAGAGGAGCAGATCTTAGAGGCGGGTTTGGTTAGAGAGATTGTCGCGCGCAAGGAACGCGGAGAAGGAATCAAAAGGATTGCGCGCGAGCTCGGCGTCGATCGCAAGAGCGTGAAGCGCTGGCTTAAGCTGGGAAAGTGGCAAGGGCAACGGCGACGGCAGGCACGTCAGCTCGATCGCTTAGCCAAGTTCATCAGCCGGCGTGCCCCGGAGGTCGGCTGGAATGGAGCAGAGCCGTACCGGGAACTGCAAAGTCTCACGTTCCGGAGCGGAAACACAATCCACTTGGTAATGGCAGCTCGGGCTTAGGCGAAGTCGCCGAAGTTGTGCTGCCAGATACATTCCTCCTTAGACTGCGGAAAAACCGCTCGATGATCCCGGTCGCTCGCAGGTCTCTTCGACCTTGTAATATTGGTGGCTCAATTTCCAAGGGGAGCAGGTTGACAAAGCAGCTTCTCGTCAAGATGATCCACATGAAGTTTAACGCTCGCACAGTCAAGATGGGCGAGTTCGAGATTAACGCAGGTCCCCGGAGGAATCATGCTCGACAGTTGGGTGTCTGGTGGATAGCAGTCCGTAGAGGCAGCCTTGGGCGTACCACTTGGCATACCGAGGCAGCCAACGGACCAGCTTGAAGTTCGATTTACCGGCGACGCGGTCTACCCAACGCGACGGGACCTCTGTAATACGCCATCCGGCGCGCCATCCTTTGACAGTGATTTCAAGGCCAATCTCGAATCCATGGTTGCTCTCAAGCGAAAGACGGCGCAGCCGCTCGGTTCGATAGAGTTTGAAGCTGTTGGTCGCATCGTGGACTGGTAGCCCAAGCAGATTGAGCGAGACGCCAGCTATTCGGGACAATTTACCTTTTAACCATGGGCCACCGACCTGCTCGCCGCCGGCCATATAACGCGAACCGCTAACCAGATCATAGCCGGTTTCAAACTTCTCAATCATGGGACCGAGCGCCCTTAAGTCGTCTGACATGTCAGCCATCATCACGACCACCGCTTCGCCTCGCGCTGCAGCAAACCCCGCTCTAAGAGCATTCGATGGCCCACATCCTAGGTCATTCCTGACGGTACGGTATTCGAGCCCAGGGGTGGTTGCCAGCGACCTAACGACCGGTAGTGTCGTGTCGGATTCACTATCATAAACGATCAGGATCTCGGCATAAGCCTGAAGCGCCTGAGCCAAGGCGTCGAGCATTGGGCGTATGTTCTCTGCTTCATTTCGAACCGGAATTACGATGCTTAGCCGACCTCTCACATTCGTCCCAGCTTGATTTGGGAATCGATCCATGGGACGACTTCATCCAGAACCTGCTCTAGCCCGGTAGTAGCTTCAAACCCCAGGACCTCGCGCGCCTTTTTGACATCCGGAATCCGCATTTGTACATCAAATGGAAAGGGCGGATCGGTTTCGTAACGAAACGGCTTGTTCGGATTGATCTTCTGCCAGACCAGTTCCGCTAGTTCAAGGACGGTGGTGGATTTGGCTGTAGAGATGTTGAAGTCTTCGTTGATAGCGCGGTCGTTTTCGAGCGCCATGCGTATCCCCCGAGCCACGTCACCTCCGTACGTATAATGGCGTACCTGTTTGCCGGAACCGAGCAACCGTAGCGGATACTGACCGCAAAGGACCTTCATTACCAGATCGGGGAGAACGTGACTCATGGCAAGTTTGACATTTCCCGAAAAAATCGCGGGCGCATCAAGTGCTCTGCCCTCGCCGATGCCGACACAGTTGAACGGCCGGACAATAGTATAGGGAAGCTTATGTTGTTCCCATGCACCGCGCGCGAAGTACTCACAGGCTAGTTTCTGAAAACCATATGTCGATTGTGGAGGTGGCGAGGTCAATTGAGCGCCTTCGGGAGTCGGAAACACGCTCGCGCTCTCAAACACCATCGAGGACGAAACCACCACGATCCGCCGGAGGCGGCGTTTCTGATGGGCCCATATCGCCGCGTCGAACGCAGCCGCCGTGAGCCGCTCATTTTCCGCGATTAGATCGTAAGCGTACTGGTGAAAGTAGGAGATACCGCCGATACGCGCGGCTGCTGCCACCATGATGTCGCAATCATCGAGTAGCCTCTTCAGCAGTTCGACGTCCTTCGCGTCGCCGCGCACAAAGCGATATCGGGGATCGTGGTCGTAGCTGCGGCTTATCTCGCCATACTTGGAGAAGTTGTCGATTCCTACTACAGGGTAACCAGTGCGTAGCAATTCCTGGACCAGATAGCCCGTTATGAATCCCGACGCCCCGGATACACAGATCTTCATATCCGTCTGCCCCGACCTTTGATGTTCCACATGTCTATGAGGGGCTTGTCGCTAAGGTCGAGCGTGCGGTATACACTGTGCGGCGCGCCGATAACAATTATATCGGACTTTTCAATCAAGATCCGGGCATCTACCAAACCGGGCTCTCGTACGTAAGGATCTGAGCAGAGTACGTTCCGAGCCTCCAGTTCAAGCAGGCTCTTGAGTTTGTGGGACAGAGAGTCTCGTGCGTCGTCTACATCGCCTTTGAATGCCATGCCCAAGATGCCAACGGTGTAAGTGGAGAGGTCTTCGTACCGTTTTCTCATACGGTTAACGATAGCCTGGGGCATACCCTCATTTACCAACATGGCCGCGTGTCCTAATAGGAAATTGTTCCGGGTAAACGCCGAAAGTTGCATCGTATCCTTGAAAAGGCACGGACCCGCTGCAAAGCCGGGCGGCGGAATATCACCGCCTCGCGGATAGTTATGAGTGATGCCGTGGAAAATAGCATCGTAATCGGCGCCCAGCTCCGTGGCGATTCCGAAGAATTGGTTGGCAACCGCGAACTTGATATAGCGCCAGGCATTGTTAAAGAGTTTAGTTAGTTCTGCCTCCAGCGGTTCCATCTCGACCAAGTCACTATTGAACACAGAAAATAGCGCTCGGACTCGCTCCAAACCCGTTTTCGAAAAGGCCGCAACGATTTGCGGAAGCTCAAAGATCTCGCTCAACCCGCGCCCCTGCGTAACACGCTCCGGACAGACGGCTAGATCAACCGTGAGATTGTTCTCCAAGAACCAGCGGTCGATTCGGCTCGAGGTTCCCGGATACAGCGTACTTCTCAGAATGATCAACTGTCCATCGCGAAAGTAAGAGCGGTAGGCTTTGAGCGCCTTATCGATCACCTGGAACGACGGCGACATGTGTCCGTCGATTGGAGTGGCCATAACCAGTACAACCGCTTCGCTCTCGGAGATAACCTCGGGAGTTGGCGCTACGTGCAAGTTTCCACCCGCGAGCACCTGGCGCAATCCCCGCTCCCCGTCCTTCTCCATGAAAGGCATTTGGCCGCTCCGAAGTTTCTCCGAAGCGAGGCGATCCGTATCAAAAATCGCAACCCGCTTTCCCTTGAGGGCAAAGGCTATAGAGAGCGGCAAGCCAACGTGCCCACAGCCGCCCAGGACACAAACCTCGAAATTCATCCGTGATTCTCCATTATTCGTTTTCACTGTCCGCGTCCTTTGGTTTTCCGATCGGCCGAACAGCGACGGCAAACATTTGTTTTCCCAGCAGCCACCATGCGGGTGGAAACTTCAAGTACAAGCGAACCATCCATTCGGCGCTAGGTATTCTGGATTTGAATGTATAGGGTAGAAACTTCGGGATTAGTAACTCGACTTCGAATCCGTTCTTCAGCAAAGCCTCCCGCAGGCTCAGATGAGTGAGGGGTGTCGTGTGATCGTAAAAGTCCCAGTACCGCGAACCGAGATAACGGATATTGGGTTGAAGCACCAGGAGGCGTCCGCCGGGTCGCAACCGCTCGAATACCTGATTCAACACCCTATCTATATCGTGCTTGCTTTCTAGGTGCTCAAAAAAATTGCTGACAAATACTACATCATAACTTGCAGGTGGCAGAGCAGACATGTCGCGACAATCGCCCAGTAGGACGGTTACGTCCTTCGTCGCGAAGCCCGCCGTATCGGGATTCGCATCGTAGGCATATTTTTTGGCGCAGTTTATATTGTTGATGAATTCACAATAGCCGGCTGCGATGTCGAGGACGTGGTCGCTGCTTTTTACGAATCGGCTGAAGAAATCGCGACAGAGAATAGCCCACACTCGTTCCTTTTCGGCGATTTCAACCGGAGCGAAGCGTACTCGATAAAGCCGCGCCAATCCGAAGGAACCATGCAAACTCGGTGTAGCCTTAGGCTCCATCACAATTATCATGTTGAACGCAAGTTAAATCGCGCGAAAAGCCATACGCGTCTTCCAGACCCGGCCTAGACACACTTTCGGATTCGAATTAGCTGCTTGGGGAGCGGGAGCAGCTGCTGAGGTCAACGTTCATCCATCTAGCATCTATCTATCTGAGGCGATGCTATCTCGTGGAGCACGTCGCGAACAGAATAACAAGAATGGAATCTCTCCTGTGTTCGCAGTCGTAGTGTTCTCGATGCAAGACTTTAGGGTTGCGCCTCGATAGAAAACTGCTAGAAGTTCCTGAGTACGAGACCTCCCCAATGTTGACAGACGCTTCGACTAGATCAGTCGTGATCGCAGGTTGTCCATCCTATGCTGGTGCTCTTTATTTGGCCTTCATGATCGAGCTCTGGGCAATATACATAGCAGTCGACTCTGGCGCGAAATTTCTCACATTTCACAAAAACCGGATACTTATCGACAAGACGCTCAAGCTCCGGAGAAGTGTTCAGGGCATCCCTGGCTTTGCGTGCGCTCTCTCGGCCTTTAGAAATAGCCGCTGAACTGTCTGGTTTGAGTTCCACTACCTCACACTTATCTGGATCAAGACAGTCTGGCCTTTGACCATTACTCAGAGTGTACTCGTTGAATTTTGAGCAGTCGCTGTTAGCCGTGTAATAATCTTTGCGTGCAATCTGGCCGAGCTCACGCAGCTTACTGATTACCGGGTTATCGCCAGCACGAATTGAGGAACTGAGGCGATCGATGCGCTCAGAGATTGTCTGGAGGTTATCTTGAACCTCCTTCAGATTGCTGGCCTTATCTTTACAATGGTCGCTTTTAAGCGCCGCGCTCAATTTGTCAGTAGCATCTTGTTTGAGGCTACCTAGCTTCGAAACTTCGCTATCTATGCGGTCTTCGAGTCTGGCACCTCCGTCGTTAGCGACTGGCTCGCGGTCCTCGTCATCTGCGTGACATATGTCGTCGACCAGTTGTTTTTCCTCGTTCACCGCCAGCACGCGAAAAGATTCGCAGCTATCAATGTACTTTTGAGCCAAGTCCCTGGCTTTGTCGCAAAGATCAGCGTGCACAGATGTAGCAGCCGAAGAAATTAGGGTCAAAGTTATTACAGCAACTATCAGGCACCATCCGTTGAAGACTCCTCCGTAGTGCCGAAACTGAGTGAGAGGGCACTTGCTCATTCTCGTTCTCATCGCATGTCCGCTGGATACTCAAGCTCTGTGTAAATTGAGCCAGCAATCGCACCCTTCAGATCCGCGCAAAGGATTTTCAAGTGGTTCCCACACAGATAGGGAGTATGGAAGGAGTTCCATGACTCGCAGCCGGTCTCACTGCGAAAAGATCAAGCAGAAGTGCCGCTCCCTCGAAATCGGTTGCAACCGCCCGCGGGCTTCCAACCAGCCTTACGGATTGGCCTCACCATCGGGAACATGGATCAAGCGTGCCACCTCGGCAGAGACTGCCATAATGCGGATATCTCCGCTCCAGTTGGGATAATAGTCCCAGTTCACTTCGATGGGCCCGGAGACCCGCGTATAGAGGCCTCGACGGTTGACAGCGTTCATAGTGTCCCCGCGACGGTAGGAAGCCCACACCTCGTTCGTGCTGTAGACCACTTTCGCGCCATCCTCGATGCGTCGACGCAGGTTGCTCCCCTCGGGTAGGTTCGTCTTTCCCAAGGTCGCCCGAACTGCTGGCGAAAGATAAACCGGCGTGCCGAGGTTGGCTCTAAGATAGCCGATGATGTCCGCCCTTTTGTCGATAGTGGAGCGGCTTTCTACGGTGGTAGAGAACTTGTAAAGCATTACGTTGTTCGCCGTGATCACAATCGTCAACACGGCAAAGACGGCGTATTTCGCTGGCCTGCCGAGAGATGCCACGGCTGCGGCTCCCCGCCCCGCGAGCACCGCCAAGAACGGCATGACGATCAGCAGATTGCGCACGATCATGACCCGCTGACTGGAAAAATACAGCACATAAATCACCGGCAAGGCGATAAGCAGCGGGGCGACGCGCATCTCTTCTCGGAGGATAGCAACCGCTCCGACAAGAGACAGGCCAAACACCAGCACGGCAGATGCTAAGACCGGCGAAAAGGCGACGCCGACAAGATAGACGATAATGCGATGGAGGTGTTGAGCCCACGACGCCACATTGTAGCCCCCGTGGAGGCCTAACTGGTAATGGACCCTCACGGTCTGAACATCTCTCAAAAAGCCTAGCGGATCGACGAAAGCGCCGGGTGTCACGAAGAGAAATGTGGCCCCCGTCAATAGGGGAAGCCACAAGTAGTTCATTTTGCCAATCCCCCGGTCGCGGCTAGCGAAAATTACATAGAACACACCCAGAAGAAGCACGCCGCCCGGGTATTTGGCGCTTGTGGCCAAGCCGACCGCCACAGCGGCCAGACAGAGCCACCATTGGGGCCTAGGAGAGCGCAGTGCCACAATCATGGTCAGCAGAGACAACGCGCTAAAGCTCATCATTAGCCCATCCGGGGCGATCCAGCGGGCGTGATAGCCGATCTCCCACGAGGACAAAATGAGCAACGCGCTGAACAACGCTTCGAGCGGCGTTCGGTCGAGCACAATAACGACGAGAAAAGTCCAAATCGCCGTCGACAGGGTCAGCATCAGGAATACTGAGCGAACCCGAAGCTTGAATCCGTGGGTTCTAAGCTGGCCCACGAGCGAATCCGATATATGGTCGCTTTTGTGCGCCATCAACGAGGCCACGGCCGTCCCTATTTCTGGCACCGCGGACAGCAACGACACATCGAACGAGAGAGACGGGTAATTGTACGTGCCCGGTAGCAGCACGTGGGTCTTGCACGCCGTTGCTACTTGATCTAGCAACCTTGGCTCGTCCCAATGGAACCCAAAATCAATGCCCCGGAGGCCGCACAGGAAGGCAAACAACGTCCCAATGGCTAACCCAGACACGGCGAACGCCAAGGCTCCCCTTTCTACCAGGTGCGCGGGTTTCTGAGGGGCTTCTGAGAAGGAGAGTGCCGCGGACGTGCCGAACGGGAGAGCTGTCGCGTATGGTTTCATCGGGAGTTAGGTTTCCTGCGGATCGACTCCAGAACGCGAGCTGCGTCCAGTGCCTCGTTCCGACGAATCGCCCTCAGGTCATTCCCTGAACAATCGCTCGGCCCGAAACGCCCCTCTTCCAGAAGTGAGCAGGGCCATCTCGCGAGACGGGCAATAAGGACCGCATATGTGGCGATCTTTCACAAATAAGGCGTTAGAAATTGGCGAACACCGTTAGTTTTAATCGAACCTTGGTGCTAACAAATTAGAACACGATATTTCCCTATCACTAGCCAAAGGAGCCGTTTCTGTGTAAAAGTCTACATAGTATGTCTGAAGATGGGCGGCAATGGCCGAGCGATACAACACGACTGAGCGACCAGCATTTGCCCAGCCCCCGACGTCCGGGAGTGATAAGACGAGCTTATCTAATAGTATCTGGTCACTTCCGCGGGCTGAAGGCACTACACCGGTTCACTTCCCTTGGACAACCAGCAGGGTAGTTACTACACACGCCAAAATGCTGATAGCCCGGGTCCTCTACGCAACGGGCCCGACGATCTCATTCATATCGCTGAGCTGCAAATATAGCCATAGCATGGTCGTTGAGAGAAAAAGTTCCAGCCTTTTCACGCACGAAGCCTGATGCGGTAAGAATATGAGGTGTGTAGTTAGCGGGAAGTAACGCAGCGACCAGTTCCCAAACGGGAATGGCGTTGGGCGCGATGTCTTCTACTACGAGCCAACCGCCTATCCTTATCCTTTGCAATCCGAAAAGCACGGTATTGATATTCGCGTTCGGTGAATGAAGGCCATCGTCTATTATTAAGTCCAATTCAGACGGAATACGCTTTCCTAGATGGTCGAACGATCTAGAATCGGTTTGATCGAGGTAGTAGGTCTTAATTCTCTCTTCTTCGAATAATATTCGTTCGTCGATATCGGCACCATATATTTCCGCATTCGTCAGAAAGTCTCTGAACGCTCTCAATGAGGCACCCGGTTTTCCACCCGTACCCATATTGGATAACACGTCGACATTATTGGTACCTACTCCTATTTCCAATAAGCTTGCAATTTGATCGCGGTCCTTTAAGAGTGGCCCATAGAGCATGTGATAATTATGAGAATTTGCTTTATCGCTACCATATTTATCGAACAGCATCTTTAGCTCTTCAGCATACTGCAAGTCTGTCGAAGAAACAGGAAATTCTCGAATATCTATTATATCTAGGTGTTTGTCGCTCTGCGCCTTAGCGAAATCGCTCAACAGTGGTATTAATCGATTGATTGTTTGGATTGTGGTCTCAGCCTTATCATCGTAGCGGCCGGAAGTAAGAGGCGCGTAAAGTGGGAAGGTAGTTACCAGATTTAAAGTTGTGGTTCCATCGAACCCATACAAAAGAGATTCAGGCTCAGGCTTTCCGAACCTCTTCCGTACCTTTTGCTTTGCGGCCGTCAAAAAAGAGGAGGCTCGCGCGTACGCTTTGGCGGCCTGGAATTTGGAGCCGTTAGAGGGGCACATAAATCAATCCGATGCCCGATGGGCTTCTGAGAAACTACTCCTCGGACGGCATGGCCGCAAAGGGATTAGGTGAACGCGCCAATCTTCACTCCCTGCGAGGCGTCCAATTAGTAGCTTTACATCTGGCATGAGGTCTGCTGGAATTTCTGGCCTTTCTCCACCATCTCAAGCGCAAGGTCCCGGGCGGGCTCGAAGTCCATCTGATTGCGGACAATTAGGTTTCAGGCAACGTGACCTATGGTGGACTAGGATCCCACGCCGCAACCGAAGGGGCGGCGGGGTCGCGCGGCTGGGATTCTATCCCGATACGCCACGCACAAACATTCCAGGGTCAAGGCCTGGCTGGCCCGCCATAATCGCTACCCATGAGTCGAAGCACTAGTCAGATTGTGGATGTATCGCCCAGCAAGGTCGGGCGCCCCGGCGTGTCCATTATCCCGTATCCCCTGTCGCCGGTGGAATTATTGAACATCAGGTAGATGAAGGTCTTAGACCCAGCCTTGTTTGTAGGCTTGGAGGTAAACGTCAGTTAGCAGCCGCCCTCGCATATCGTCCGATACTGAGGGCGTATTGGTTGTGTGCCAGCCAGTCTCAGCCGTCACTTTCGGCATCTGATTCTGACCAAGAACGTTGATCGGATAGCCCTTAGCCCAAGAGCCCTGGCCAGGACTTCCACCAACGCCGAGCGGGCCCTGCGCTGACGCAGCCACAGCTGCTTTAATAAAGGCCGGTTCGGCGACACTTGCCGTTATCACGCACGCCCCCGCGATCACTGCGCCATCACCAATGTTCAGGTGCGCCGGTTGGCGCTTGCAATCAGGAAACACTCTAGCCGTTTGTATCAGCACCCGTCGACTTCGACACGTCGGGCGTTCCATCTTGGCTTAAAAAGCCGTGTCTTCGTCTCAATTGCGACAGGTTCTCGAACGATCGTCGCCGAGAGCGAGCACCGCGGCGCGCGAGACGCGCCAGTCCCGCTTCGTTTTAACTCCGCTCAGCCTACCGGTTCTCAATAGTTTGTATACCGTTGCCGTCGTAATCCGCAGATATTCGGCGGCCTCCTGGGCGGTCATATAATCGCGGAGCGACGTGGTCTCTGCTGCCCTTTCACCCCGATTGCCTGCTCGTTTGCACCATGGCCTTCGAAATCTGGCCTCTGCAAGAGCCGCGCTGCTTTCGGAGCATCTTGTTGGCTGAGTGGGATAGCCTCATGTCGCCTGGTATACGCCGAACTCCAGATAGAGCACTTGCTTGTTTGCAACTTGTCGCGTCAGTGCCGCGAACACTTCGTCTCTGGTGCGGGCCCACCGTGGGATACAAAACCTCCGTCGCGTAGCCACTGGCCGGTCTCAGGGTAATCGACTCGTTTTTGCAGATTGAAAATGAGTCGGGGGAACAGTGGGCACCCAACCGCGTGAGAAGCTCGCCCCTAGAAAAGGAAGCCGCTGGCGGACCTCACGAAAGGTTCGCATCGCCTCCCGTGGTATGGGACGCAGGCTAGGCATTCGTGCCACCTACAAGGACAGTCACTCCCAACTCATCCGTGCCTCGGCACCCGCTCGTGGTTTGCTTTCCCCCGGCAGCCGCCGGGGGACAGTCTTCGGAGACCCATCGGTGGGTGGTCTCTTCCTTGAGAATCGAACCTTAGACCCCCCGTGTAGTACGAAGGATGAACGGTCAAGAGTACAATCGTCATACCACTAACCGACATGGTCAGCCCTGGTTTCATATTGGAGCTTGTACCGAGTCGCGTAGTCGGTAACGCCCTATTCTCTCGACCTGGAAGCACCTGACCCTCCCGAGATTCACGCTCAGCAGATTGACAAGCGGACAAGCGAGGTTCCGTCAACACCTGAAGATCGTCTTACACGGCTTGACGATCCTTCATGCCACAGGAAGGTGGCGCCAACCTCGTCCAAGGCTGACTAACTATCGGAGCGGTCGCGACTGCAATTCAACGCGGCGGCAAGTTCAAAGTGGCACTGTAAAGTGACTCCAGGTGGTCAGCCGCATCGTCCGCTTCGCCCGCGGTTTTGTAGGTCCCGACCTCAATCTGGTACATCCTCTCATTGTCTGAATCGACGGGCGTCGCGTCCACGGTGTAGCCTGATGAGCGAAGCCGCTGGATAAGGGAGTTGGCTTGTTCCATAGTGTACGGTGGATCCGACCCGATAGGGTAGAGCGTTTGCTTTTGGCGGCGCTTCGCTTGTTGGATGCCCGAAACTGGTCCGTCTCGAACGCCTTGAAGATTCTTTGTTGTCACTGACTGCAGGATAAGGGACTTGGCCTGTTCCATAGTATAGAGCGGATCCGACTCGATAGGGTAGAGCGTTAGCTCTTTGGGGCGCTTCGTCTTCTGAATGCCCAGAACTGACCCGTCTCGAACGCCTTGGGGATTCTTTGCTGTCAGTGCAATTCCTTTTCCGAGAGAGAAATCCTGGCTCTTGGAAAAGTCAGCAACCAATTTGTTGTCCAGTCCAGAGTTGGGCAACTGACCACAGAACGCGACACCAGTCGGTAGGGTTGCGTCGATATTTTCTCCACTCGTGGACTGTCCGGACTCGGCAGTGTTGACTTCCACCGTGAGCGGATAATTGCGGGGTTCCGAAGCGCGCGATGCTGTGTCAACGCCAGACCAGACGGAGTCGCCTCGGGTGTTGTTACGTGTTTTCGCCACGTGGCGAGCCTGAGTGACCGCCTGTAAGATCGTTCGGACGCGGCCAACAAACTGCTGTGGCTCGCCCTTCATCCAGGCCACCCATGCTAAAATGCCGACGATGCCTGCGATCGCCATCACGCGCGGGCGCAAGAGACCGGAACGCCTCGCCCGCCCGCTGGCTGCTGACGGGAGTTCGCCAGTATAGCGGTCATTCGGGCGGCCAGTGACGAGCTGCGTCTGGCAGCTTGGACAGACTCGCAGGTGGCGGCGAATGCGATCCCGGTCCTTATTGGGCAACCGCCGCGCCCGGTGGGGTACGCCGTCCAGTCGCACCAGATCGCCGTATGCAGCAAGAGCCTCCCGCGGAGGGCACCGCGAAGGAGCGGGAGCGGGGCGTCCCATAGGAAAATAACCATTGGACACTGTCGCCTCGAGTTCGCGCGCGTCCCGTTGCTCCAAGAGCGCGCGCAACCAATCACGCAGGGAGACACCACCATCGAAATTCAGCAGCAGCGATCGTCTGCGTCCATCTTCTTCCATTTCTCCACAGATCTCCTGGAAGACGGCCGCGGCTAAATTCACTGCACGCTCTTCATCGTGAGTGATATCAAGAGCGAGATCGTGGAGCACAACTTTGTAATTTGCCTCAAAATTGTCTAAGGCGTCACTGCAACCCAACCGGAGAGCTAGGGCGAATGCGAAATCGTCCGGGTGCACCAATGTGCAAGAAATTTCGTTTGCGGAAGACGATCTCGACCCTGGAGATCCCCTCGAGACAGCGGCGCGATAAATCGCGCCAGCCCATTGTCCTTCTGGAATATTCCACCGCACGGCCGACTGTTCGTACAGCTCCTTGATTTCGACCGCGTAACGGACGCGAAAATCTTCAAGTCGACTCATCGTGCCCACGACCGGAGAAAACCTGACCGGCATTGAGATCTACATTCTCTCCTCGAAGGTCGGAATGAGACCCCAATGGAAACGAAAACGACCTAAAGTCTATTGGTGTTTCTAGGGGCGGCTGACGCAAATAGCCCCGCATTGGAATCTCAACGAATTAGGCCTTAGCCATCTCGGTATCGGACGCATACGTTACTATCGTTGATATTCGATCCAAAAAACGGCGCCTCTTCCTATCTTGCCCCTGAGCGCGAAAAACCTCACTAAGCGCCCGGCAATGCGCAATCAGGCAGCACCGATCGATCCAGACGTCTCCATCGGCGCAGCCGCGTTGCGATCAGCCGTCCGCCCTTGGCTTAAAGAACAACCGCGTCTTCGTCTCAATTGCGATGCGCCTCTCGAGCGATCGTATTCGAAAGCGAGCACCGCGCGGCGCGAAACGCACCAGTCTCGCTTGCTTTGACTCAGTTCAACCTGCGGGTCCTCAATGGTTTGTACGCCGTTGCCGTCGATATCCGTAGATACTCAGCGGCCTCCTGTCCAGTCATCTAATGCGGCACGATGTAGTCTCTGGTTGCTTCTACCCGAACTGCCGTATCGTTTGCACTACAACTTTATACCTCGCTAGTTTTTTCGGAGCGCGAGGAGAGACAAAGCAGCTTGCGCCCGTAGACTCTGGATCTCACGTACTACAAAGACTTCCAGCCTGCGTCCACGTCCTTCTCTCTGCGCGTTCTCACGCTGTAAAAGAAGTCGTGTTTCAAGCCACTGGTGTCCAGACACTCACTCGATACGGTTCCTTTAACATATTGATGAACCAGCATTCGAGAAAGCTTTTCTCACTACATCATGATATCTAATGGGGCGTGGCATTACGGCTGGAAGGTCGTGCTATCGAATGTCACACCAAGCTTCGCTGCCGAGGCTAATCGACTCATAAGATCGCACTGCTTCATAAAGTTTCGGTTTTTGCACACCTCATTACCACTCTTGGTTTCACAGCTGCCTTTGCGAAATATAGATAAAACATCAGTGAAAAGCCCGGGCGCTGCCCATACGACTAATTCCTGACTGAGACACTGCAGTTTCGCCTTGATGCACAACTGCTCGAATAGCTTTGCACTCACGCCGGGATCACGCCAGCTAATGATTCGGTTGAGTCTCTCGCCGTTCAAAATCCCCCGGGGAAGATAGTTGAAGATTCTATAACGGTTAAGGTTGGAGTGATGAATAAACCCGACACCGTTTGCTCTGAGTTTGACTGTGAGTTGATTGAGGTACGCCCCCAGTGTTGTAAGATCAGCATGAACCAAAGAATCAAAACTGAATACGAAATCAATCGACGAGTCTTCTATCATGTCCAGCGATTTACCGTCGTTGACGTAGTATGAAAGGTGTTTGTCCATTGAGAATCTTTGCCGACAAGCCTCGATGCATTTGGGTGATAGATCGACGATAATTAGGCGGTCGCAATGTTGTTTGAGATATTTCGTCCATCTCCCCATTCCGGGCGCAATTTCTAGAATAGTCTTGCTAGGCAGAAAATGGTTGATCCTAGGAAGCAGCGTGCTGGTCCAGAACAAGTCAGATCCGCCTACGTTATGGGCGCCTACGCCCTGGGACCATTCTTCGCCTTGGTCCTTCCAATGATACTCAGAGTTCCATACTCGGAGATTTTCTTTAATGCTAGGCATTAGTGATGGTGCCAGAATTAGATTCAGATAGTGTACTCTGCTATCTCTCCGCCGCTGATTCTTCAATAGGTTCGGGGCTCGCGACGCGTGCTTGGCCGTGAAACGAGCGTACGGCGGCCCGATAAACTTGCTCGCGGATACTCGCGATCTTGTTCGGATCCATTTCGCGACAGACCACATCCCGAGCGCGCGCGCCGACTTCCGCAGCGTATGACGAATCGGTGAGATAGGGCCGTAGCGCCGTAGCTAGCGCGGGCGCGTCGTTGGGCGAAACAATCTCGCCCAGGTGATTTTGTTTCACAAAATCCGCCAGGCCGCACTTTGAGGTTAGGACAACGGGGCGTCCGGCAGCCATGGCCTCCAGTGCGGCCACGCTGAAGTTTTCGAACAAAGACGGCTGCGCAAACACTCGGCACGCTTCCAAGCTTTCAGGGAGAGAGCTGCGAGGCATATGCCCTAGCAAAGTGCATCCCTCGAAATTTTTGCGTGGTGACCATGGCATTGCGGGAAGGCGCGCAGTGTTCGTGTGGTAAGCACCGGCGAAAGACCCGGTTACCTTGGGAAGCTCACGGCGAAGTATCGCTATAGCATCGATCAGAGTTTCGGGTGATTTTCGCCGCTCGAAACGTCCGCAGAATTGTACAATCGGCTCGGTATCAGCGGCACTGCGTATCCCGCTCCATCGATTCGCGTCAATGGCAGTAGGCACAACCTTTATCCTCGAGCGATCGATCCACTTGGCCGCCGCAACTTCATCTGCGAGCATCGCCGAGGGTGATGTGACCGCGGATGCGTGCCGAACCGCGAACCGCTCTATCCATGAGCCGAATCGAACATCGGCCTGGTTGCAAAGAAAGTCGTCCCAGGTTGCGGGTTTCGATCTAAGTGGATTCTGCTGGTCCGGCACGACTCCGTATTCCGCGAGAATGTAGAGCGGGGTGTGGAGCTGAGCCACTGTGGGTAACCGTCGCGCCGCGGCAACCATCCAGCCCTCGGCGCCGCGGTCGGTAAACTCCACAACATCGAAGTTAACCTTCAAGCGTACGATTTCGAGGAAAGCCGCGATGCCCGCGAGAATTGTCTCACGACGAAAATAGCCCGGGATTCTGCCGAACCCTGGAATCCGGGGATAAGGGCGTCGATGTATCGAGACGCCCTGATCGATGCGATCGCTCCGCGCCTGCCCAGCGACACAAGACAGCACATGGACATCATGTCCACGGGCGGACAAAGCCGGTGCGATACATGCAACGTAGGAACCCATGCCGCCCCATCCGGTCTCGGGAGGGTATTCAGCAGAAAGAAATAGGATTCGCATGAATCTCCCCCTCCTTCATGTGTTCATTGACGTAAAAGACACTCCACATCTCTTCTGCCGCCCGGCAACTCTGATTGGCGTTGCTAGTGAAGGATCAGGAGGTCACGGGCCGCGGTTAGAAATCCTCTCGAGTATCGATGGTAACTTCCGGTGAAGAGCGCTCGCGCAATAGGTGAAAGCCGGGCGCTCTTTCCATTTGAAAGCTTAGACTGCATCCGTAGATGAGCAGCCCATGCGATCAGAGTCGCAACATTTTGCTTAGACCACGCTGTGTCGATTCGCACGGAAATATGATCGATAACCTCTTGTAACAAACCGGCGAACGCCGCCATTTTCTCACGTTCACCCGACCTTATCTGCTCGATTCTCTCATTGAATCGACAGAGCACTGGAAGCCCCGCAATCTGACCTTGGTGCAGACGATGGGTCACAAGCGAACGCGGGATGCAGACAACCTTTGCGATCGACGCCAAAACCAGTGACAACCAGATATCGAAGAATACTCCGGCGGGTAAGCGTTTAGGGAAGGGTATGATGTAAGGCGCGAGGCTTTTGCGAAAAGACATAACGTGTCCTGCCCCGACGAAGTGCTTAGCCAGAGTACGGATCGGATCCTTCGAGATAGCCGAAACCTCGCGGGAGGTGAATTTGTATGCAGCCCAAAGAGTCATGCCAGTAGGGCGAAGAGCTTGGTCGACTAGATCGGAATCGGTTAAAACGAGGCCGACTTCAGGTGATTTCGTGAACTCCTCTTCGATCACTTTCAGTCTATCAGGAAGACAAATGTCATCGTCGTCGCATATTACAACGACATCCCCGGAACATTGATCGATTGCGAGCTCGGCATTGCGCGATGCGCCGACATTACATTTGTTACGATACGAAAGCACAGGAAACGGAGCATCGCCAATGAAGCGCTTGATGATCTCGGGTGTGTCATCGGTTGATTGATCGTCGCCTATGATTAATTCATTCGGCCAGCGAGTCTGGGCGACGAGACTGTCAAGTTGTTCTTGGAGAAAACGTTTGCGGTTGCAAGTGGGCAATATCGCCGAAATTCTCAATCAAATCGCTCCTGTCGCTCTTCCGTGTTTTCTCTCAACTGAGCAATAAAGTGACGAGCCATTTCGTTCTGTCTAGTCGCGAACATGGCCATGATCTCCAGCGCAAAACATCTCGAGCGTCGTATTACGTCGGTCAAGCGCGACTGGCTCGGCTTCGCCTAAATTGTTGCGCATCACAGCTACAGCTCCGAGGATGCGGTGCACATCGATGTCGTTCTCATCGAGTTCCGCGCAACTTGCGGCTCACGCTCGATCTCCGATTCGAGCGCAGCGCGGTATCTGTGCACCAGCCATAACCCAATTGCTGCCCAAGAATGCACGCATGACATGCACGCGCGTGAGCGTACCGCGGGTCCAGTTCGATAGCGCGCCGGATGAAGCTCAGCGCCTGCAGATTGTCGTCGCGGTTCGATCGGTGATGCGAGACCTGGCTTGCAAGACGCATTCATATGACAGCGTGTTCCTGGTCGAGAACTACGAGTTAATAGGCGCTTGGCGGGTGGTTAAGCGAGTTTGCGACAGGAGACGGCATCTCGCTGCCTTAAATATGTCGAGCAAGAGGAATTAGGGCGGCAGCCGCAAGGGACTCCTTCATTCCGACCAGGGTCTGAGCAGCCCCGCAATTCGGTAGAGTCTACGTCGATGGGACACTAGTCGTACCGTCTGCAGGTATCGAAGCAGGTCGCGAGATTACGCGACGGTCGGTCCGATTATTGGCAGCCGCAGACGGATCGCCGATCAAATTTGCGAGACGACTCACCTTAAATCTGAGCCCGCTTCACGTCCAATTGGAAAACGCCCACAAGGCCTTGCCCTCGACGAAAGCGATGCCTGGCGGCTTGGGACAAATCGAATTCGTAGCCGCCGTTACAGGCTGTTGTGCCTCACTCTCCGGCGGCGCACAAGCCGATCATCCCAAGCCTTGGAGCATCAACCCCGGGCGAAAAAAAGAGATAGGGCACATCACAAACCAACTTGCGGTTTCGCCCCGTCAAGAGCCGCTTTGCAGCGTCCCTTCGGTCATCGAGTGCCGTGTCTTCGGTGAGCCATGCCGCGCAATTGAGCTGACTCATCTTTCTCTGAAATTCAGGACTTATGCTCAGTCCCTGCAGGAAAGAGCGCTCGCTCGTCGTACCACCTGGGCGGTACGGCACCTGGCCGTCTCCCCATCGGCGCGGTCTGCATGACTACATCATACCCGAAACCGAAGAGCACCCGCAGCGTCTGACAAGCGACCATGCCTGGTCATGAGACTGTGAGAACTCTCATCGGCCTAATACCCGATCGTTCAGCTCCTGTTACCCTTGCTGGGATTTGGTTGTCAATGACGATTAGTCATTCGATCGGGGATCTACAACGAAATCCTGTGACTTCAGGTGTTTTTTCGTCCCACTGCTGCAAAAGCCTCAAATGCTTCGTGCTGGTAAAGCTGCTCGACTTGCTGGCGGTCGCCAACCAATCGGAGTTGATGAAGCTTGAGGCATGTGCTTATCCGATAAAAAGCGTACAATAATGAGATATAAAGCCCGCACCATCCGTCGCGATATCCGCGGCATTTCAAATAACGCCAAAAGAATTCCTTGATAGCCGAATACAGCATTTTCTGCGGTGGTATCCAAATCCCTTCGCGGAGACACTCTTCGCTTTCCAGAGTTGTGTAGCGATTGAACTTGTCCAGTACGTCACTCCCGTCCAGATAGGTAAAATGAACCAGCCCCACTCCGGATCGATAAGGGAGCTTCAGCGCGCGTGAGCCTGGAGGAACGGCGAAATCCTGGTGCGTTTTGGAGCTCCCGAGCACGTGACCTCGCCTGAAAAACCGCGGGCATGCGTCGCGATCGGGATCGCAGCCGCTGTTAAGGACCGGTATGCCGAAAAAGTAGTTTAAGCGCGGCAAGAGGACCACGTCGATGTCGGTGCGAGAGGATAACCGCCATAACTCCTCGGCCAGGGCGACGGGAAGAATCTCGTCAGCATCGAGCATCAGGATCCATTCGCCGGTGCCCTGTTGGACAGAAAATTCGCGAGGGGGATAGGGCTTGCCGGTTCCACGATGCAGTATGACCTGGGCGCCAAATTTTTTGGCAACTTCCGCGGTCCGATCACTGCTATACATATCAACCACGATCACTTCGTCCGCCCAGTGCATGACGGAGCGAAGTGCGAGGCCAAGTCGCCGCTCCTCATTGTAGGTGTTGACTATGACGGTGATAGAACCTACGGGAGCCTCACAAACGGGGCTTCGAAGGGCTAAGTAGCGCCCGAACGCGACGTCTGTTCTTGGGAAGCGACAAACGATTACGGAATTCAGCGCCTAGGAAATAGCTCGGTCGCACGGCTGCTATGTGTACAAGAGTTCGAAGCGCGGCCACTTTTTGGCCCCGATTCATCAGCTGAGCAGTTTTGGAAAGCAGGGATCGGCAGTATCCATCTTTCGCCCTAAGAGCTATTTCCTCGCCAACCCGGCCGTAACGCCGCTTGACTAGTTGAGCAAAAACCGCCAACCCCGCTGAATACTTGTCAGCCGTCTCGCTAGGATAAAGGAGCCGATAGAGAACGAGCTTTTCTGGGATATAAACAAACTCACCCGTTTCACGCAGCAGCAACAAGCACCAATAGTCGTCGAATCCTCCCGATCCTTTGAATGCTTCACAGAATCCACCCACTTGCTCCAGTCTTGAGCGATTCATGAGCCAAGTACTGGGCATGATAGCTTGGTTCAGGGAGAAGAGTGGAAAAGGAACTTTCTTCAGAAGCTCGACCGATGAGATTTCGCCAAATATACGTGATTGGCCGTACTCCACGCTGTCCGTATCCATGAAACCGTATTCGCTGAACGCTAGACTGGCGTCAGATCTCCTTTCCAGCTCCGCGACCAACCTAACAAGCTTTCCGGGGAGCCATTGATCATCCGAATCAAGCAAAGCGATGTACTTCGAAGCCGAACTGGCTATCGCCGCGTTCCGCGCAGCCGATAAGCCGCGGTTCGGTTGATGAATTACTTTGATCTTGTCAGCGTAACGCTCGAGAATCGCTGATGTGGAGTCTGTCGAGCCGTCATTGACAGCCACGATTTCATGGTCTTTGAGATCCTGCGCCAAGGCACTATCGACCGCTTCTTCGATCGTACGCTCGGCGTTGTAACAAGGGATAATCGTGGAGACCAAGTAACTCATGAAGAAGAGAGCTCAGTTGCTGAAACAGATCTCTTGGAGCCATGAGCGCGGATCGCCTCTGCGTAAAGACTCTCTCGCAACTCTGCGATCCGAGTGCCATCCAATTCATGCATCACGGCGCTTTGAGCACGCGCACCTACCTCTGCAGCATGATCGGGATTTGTGAGAAATGGTCTTAAGGCATCCGCTAGGGCTTGCGGATCCTCGGCTGGTACCACTTGACCGGCGCCAGCGCGAGCAACGAATCCAGCGACGCCGGATTTCGAAGTTACTACAACTGGACGCCCGCAGGCCATAGCCTCCAGAGCGGCAACGCTGTAGTTCTCGTAGAGCGAGGGCTGAGCGAACACACGGCAACGTTGGACGATAGCCGGTAGATCACTACGAGGTACATGGCCGATAAACGAGCATCCCTCGAGGTTGTAGCTCGAAGCCCAACTGATTAATGGAGTTCCCTTGGATCCCGGCATATAGGCGCCTACGAAGCATCCAGTGACTTGCGGAAGGTCACGCCTCAGAATACCGATGGCGTTCATCAAGATCTCCGGTGCCTTCCGCATCTCCAGGCGACCCGAGAACTGCACAACCGGGTCGGTCTCGGAAGCCTTAGGTCCGCCTCTCCAGCGTCGCCAATCAACTGGATAGGGAATGACGCGAATGGTCCGACGTTCTGTCCAGCCTTCCGAAGCAACGTCGTTGGCAACCATTTGAGATGGTGCGCTAACCGCGTCAGCTCGTGACACCGATATTCGCTCGAAACGCGATGCGCCACGCACATCCGAAGCAGACGCATCGTTATACCTATAAATAATAAATGTGGGCGTGTGCAGATGCGCGACGGTTGGTGTCTGGCGAAGCAGGGCGAACATCCATCCTTCCGCTCCCCATTCCGGATACTCGATCACATCGTACGGAACTTTCAGCCGCCGTGAATGGATGAAAGCGGAGACCCCCGCGAGCATTCTGGAAGCCATTAACCCACGCCGACCAGATAATCTATATAAACCCTTGATCCGGATGGTAGGCCGCCGATGTATCGAAATTCCGTCCTCTTGATAATCGGAGCTGCTTTGTCCTGCTGCGCTCGACAACACATGTACGTCATGACCGCGGTTGGCCAGCGCGGGCGCCATGCAGGCGACGTAGGAACCAATTCCACCCCAGCCGGTTTGCGGAGGATACTCGGTCGAAAGGAAGAGAATACGCAAAGCATCACCCTTTCACGGTCTTTTTGTTTTGAGCAACTAACCTCAAAAGCCTCAAACTCTGAATTTATCCGAAGGTCGGCCGCCGCGTTCACCGCCTGGCCGCATCCGGAAAGCTGCGTGCCGATAGACCATCACGCCCCGACCTCGCATTCAGAATCCAGAACGCTTTCTGCTCCGCCCTCAGATGGGTGGAGGCCGGAGGCGGAAAGATGTTAGCCCAGTCAGTGAGAGCGAATAGACATGCCTTAGCCCTCAGTCCAATTCGTCACCGTCAAGGTGTCAAGCCTGAGGGGTTCACTCCAGGCCTGTCCAATCGAAAGTGTCCCGCTCCGGCTCGCATTGTCAAAAGTACAGAGCCGTTGATCTAAAACTCAACGATAATCACATGATCCGTAAGCGTCACTTGGACTGAACTCACGCGGCCAAGTTGGCGGACGGGAGTTGGACCTTCCGTTACGTCGTATACTTTAACCGGATAGGTTGCGTCTAAGTTGATGGTAATCGTGGAGGGCGTCCGGCTCGCGAACGCTTCCCCCCACACGGCTAGCTCGTACTTGCCGTTGCTCTTCTGCATTAACATCGTGTAGCCGGTCGATGGCATCCCCGAAAACGAGCAATTTACACTGCCTGGAGAAAAGGCTGACGAATTGTCCGCCAAGATACTAGTCAGATTGTGAATGTACTGCCCAAGCATGGTAGGGCGCCCGGGCGTGTCCATCATCCCGAATCCCCTGTCACCGCCATTGTTGAACATCAGATAGATAAAGGTTTTGGACCAGCCTTGTCTGTAGGCTTGGAAGTAAACGTCGGTTAAAAGCCGTCCCCGCATATCGTCCGATACTGAAGGCGTCTTGGTAATATTCCAGCCAGTCTCAGTCGTAACTTTCGGTATCTGATTCTGGCCCAGCACGTTGATAGGATAGCCTTTCGCCCAGGTGCCTTGGCTACGACTTCCGCCAGCGCCACCCCAATACTCACCATGGGCATCAAAGCAGCCGACGCAACTACCACCTCGGTCCACGGACTCGGCCCAAAAGGCCTGATTGTCCTCCAAGGTTTGCCCCGACGAGCCGTTCCCCTGGACATAGTTATGCGCATTGGCTACGTCGGCGTACTGCGTACCGTCGGGCATTGACGAATTCGAGCCACTGGGAATCTTGAGCCACTGCAGCCCGACATTGTCCGGTTCGGCTCCTACTTCGGTCATTCCCCATACTGGGATGCGGGCTAACTTTGGGTCGTGACGAACCATCGAGTACAAGGCGGCCTGAAACTGCGCACAGGGTAGAAAAGTACCGTTCCCGTTATTGAAGGAGCACTGGCTACCATTGTAGAAGAGGGGGAAATTGTTGGGCTCGTTCGGCCCCTCAGCCGCCAGTAACGCACCGCATGCAGCGAGCTGCTCCCACTGCGCCTGCGTCCCACCCAGATCCCCGCCAGCCGGCAACTCGTCAACCATCACGCCTGTCGCCGAGTGAATAGAGCATAGTGCACTGACCAATCTCCTGTTCGTGGTGCCGTCGTCTCGAAGGTTGCGGACGCCGAGATACCGGATGCCCGCCTCGACGCTGGTCGGTGAATCGATGCCTTGAATTATGTGAGTGCAGACCCCGAGGCTATCCAGGAAATCGCTGGCCCTGATGGCTTGGGTCGCGCTTGTGGCCGACCCGAGCGCGAATCCACCGAGCCCGCATAGTACGAGGATTGCAGCGGTCAAGAGTACAACCGTCACAGCACTAACCAACTTGGTGAGCCCTGGTTTCATTTTGGAGTATTGAATCGAGTCGCGGTAGGTCAGCAACGCCTTATTCCCTCGACCCGCAAGCACCTGACCTTCCCGAGATTCACGCGGCTCAGCTGATAAACAAGCGGAGGAGCGAAGTTCCGTCGACCTACCTGATGGTCACGTTACACGGATCGACGATCCTACGTGCCACGGGAAGGTGGCTGCTGATATCACTGACCCTCGTTGGCTCGCCCACTGCAACGAGAACCCTCGCCCCCTTCGCCGGACCAAATCCGCCAACGAGATCACGCGGTATCCGCAACCCTGAATTATTTACGAGACGCGATATTAGGACCGAACTAAACTGGCGAACGTTCCTTTCAGCAAGATTCGCGATTTACGAGGCCGATGACATGGGCGATATTCTCAGCTTCCTTTTCGAGAGAACTCGATCGAATGTTTCTATTCGACTGTTATTGTTCATCAAAGCGCCGCTTCTAAATCCGAATTGACGACGCGGCGTAAAGGACGTATATCGCAGTCAGCACGGGTAACAACTTGCTATCTAAATCCGACCTAGCATACAACAGAATTTTTTTGTATTTTCGCTATTAACTGCTTGAGCGCTGATAGAGCAACATGAACTGTCAATTGCGTAAGGAAATGTTAGCACAACCGCCAGTGCTTGGGAAACTCGCAGCGCCCAAGCAGCTCCAAAGACCAGAGCAGGCACAATCCTTGCGGCAGGAGCCTGTTTCGTGCAATTTCCCGCCGAAATGGTAGAATCAAAACGAAAATTCTGGATATAGAAGCAGACGCTCGAATTGTGCTTTGTGTGACGGCTCGTGATTTGGCTATTTTGGATTAATTTATGGCAGAACCCTTGTATGATAATGACTTTTACGCACGCCACGGAGACCGATCGGTCGAGTCAGCCAGGATTGTCGCGCCCCTCGTCATGCGCCTGGCCGCCATCAAGAGTGTGATCGATGTTGGCTGCGGCGTCGGCGGATGGCTGCGGTCATTCAGCGAAAACGGGGTAGCAACGATTCGCGGATTGGATGGTAATTACGTTGACCGATCAAAACTGTACATCCCCTCCGAATGCTTCTCAGAAATCGACTTGCAGCAACCCCTTCATTTTGAAGGGCGGTACGACCTGGCGGTATGTCTCGAAGTCGCGGAACATCTCGACCCACGAGCGGGCGCTGAATTGGTACGCGCTCTGACCGGCTTCGCTCCGCTGATTTTATTTTCAGCCGCGGTGCCCGGGCAGGGCGGAATCGGTCACGTCAACGAGCAGTGGCCGGCTTATTGGCGTGGTCTGTTTGATCAGCACCGCTTCAAGATGCTCGACATTATTCGTCCGCTGATCCGCGAGGAGCGACGGGTTGAATGGTGGTATCGGCAAAACATTGTGATGTTTGCCAGCGAAGAGGCGATGGCTGCTAATCCCGCCCTGCACGAGGCCTCGAACGATAGCAGAGGGCTCGAATGGATTCATATCGACATGCTCTCCCCTCCTCATGCCGGTGTGCGCAATCTCCTCGTCTATCTGAGGCCGCTTCTAAAGCAAGCGGTCTGCAAATGGCTTCCAGGAAAAACTACCGAAAAATCCTCATGCGAGGTCGGCAGCGCAAGCTCGGTAGTGCACCGATGACGCAGTCGCGGAGCGTCGTCTGTTGATTTGCTTCCGGCGCCGGCATCCAGTCAAGCCCGTGGTTTAGAACCGAACATGGAGAAATTCGGTGCGCGTTTCCCAACATCGCGAGGCGCCAGAACATCCCGATACCCAACGCCGCGACCCATCCAACGGTCGGGTTCCACCACAAGCAGCGCACTGCAGCTTCGTCTTTGAAGCGGAGGGCTGGCTGAAACTCGCCCATGATCAGTTGAGAATTTGACCTCAGGAAGATGGTAAACCGCGGCGGACATGGTTCACAACAATCACGCGGATAGAGCCATTTGAGAAACGTAATCGCTCAGCCATGCTCTGCGGATGCCCGCGAGCAACATTGCCCATAAGATCCAGAGGAGCGGTCCAGTAATCTCGGCGCCGGAAAACGCCATCGCGAGAAGATTGGTAACGAACGCGGCACCGCTTGCTTTAATGAAATGCCTAGTCGAGTAATCCGAACCTTGGCGAGTCCACTGAAAGTATTGCGCATAGAGCTGCGAAATAAGCCACACGAATAGAACTGTTCCGGGCAATCCGAGGTTGCTAAGCACATAGGCAGGCATACTCATCGCGCGATTCGAACCAATCCCTGCACCCAGGGTCAGCGTCGCGTAAAAGACACCCGTTGCCCTTCCTACGCTGGCCATTCTATGAGTACTTGAAGCCGACGTCGACTTCTCAAAAAGCACTCCGTTCACAAGCGACTGAGCGCTCGGCACCGTATAGAGGGCTACAGCGGCTCCAATAATCACAGTGCTCACTGCAACCAGCATCTTCACCTTCACGCGACCGGTGCTGACCATGAACCATGTGAAATAGCCACAGATCACTATCCAAACAAACCCGACGGTCACGTAGCCTGTGGTGGACGCGGTTTCGATGAGCGCGATCGTACCACCGACGACACAGAGCCAGTGCCATGTGCTGCCCTGTTTTTCTGTCATAACCAGGTTCATCTCAAACACGACCCAGGCGGCTAGAAACGCTGCCACTGTCGAAGGCTCGCTGAATGAGGCTGTCAGCCTTGAAACTCCGTCGAAATTCTGGTTATACAGTTGCGCCCATGCCGCATTGCTGTTGAACAGCCAGGTGGGAAACCGGAGCCCTACATGGGCGCACGCGATCTGATACGCACCAATCACCACCACACATGCGCCGGACCACGAGAATGTCTGCTGCAGACGTTTAAGATAGTCCGACCGCTCGGACATTTGCAGCACCTGCAGCAGCAGTAAGAAATTCAATACGACGTATGCAGCCTGGCCCGCATTGCTAAAGCTCCACTTCAGTGGCATCTGCTGCAGATAACTGGCGTCGACGCCTACTCGAGGATCGTCCACGGGGGTGCCCGCAAACAGAATGGGTGATATGAACGCAGAGAATACGGTCCAGCCCACAAACACGGTCATCATCTGCATGTGTTTTACAACGGCTTCGTCTCGAAAGTATCGGACACGCCCGGTGAGCCATTCAGGAATCAAACGGGATGCGATCAAAATTACCACGAAGAAATAGGGCCCGACGCCAAAGGCGCCAATGTTTGCAACCGCGGCAGCCTGGAAGATGCTAACGAATATCGCCCACTCGGCCAGCCGTGAGGGCCGAAACAACAGAATTGCGACTGAGAGCGGGGCTAGAATAATGCCGCTTACTGGAACGTTCATTGAGAGCTTATCGGAATGTCCTCGCCTTTACGGACCTAATCGCAAGAGAACTTTTTGAACTGAATGTCTTGAATGAGAAGACATGAGAATCGGAGGACGGACCTTCCATTCGCTTGTACTGGAACAACAGTGCATGAAGGCACGCTGGTATTTTCAGCGTCCTGGTGCCGGCGGCCACTCCAAGTTGCAGTCTGAGGATTATGGAGCTCCGACTCCCCAGTCTGCGAAGCCATATGGGCATATAGTTTTGAGACCGTCGCAGTTTGATGGAGAGCGCTTATGAGGTATTTGTTCACGCGAAACGTAAGAAACCACTTCAAAGAACCCTACAGACCGGCGGCGGTTCTTCGGGATGGTCCAGGCCAACTTCCAAAAAGCAGATAGCAGTGCCGGCTATGTGTCGAAGAGCCCGGAAGCGCGGGTCCAGTACGTAAAATTCATTCAGCGCACGTGTGACACCTACCCACGTACCATAGTCGTGCCAGATGAGAAGACCGGAGGGCTGCAAAAGCTTAAACGCAATTTCTGTATCGTTCCGCACATATTGGTATTCATGGCAGGCGTCAACAAACACCAAGTCCCGAGTGCGATACCAAGGCGAAAAATCGAACCGGCCAGTATCCCCGAATAGCTGCACGACACCGGAAAAGCTGCCCAATTTCGCTCCAATTTGATCTTTGCGGACGAATCTTAGGTCTTTCTTTCCGATTGACATCCTGGTCGCACCGGCCTGTGCTGCTTCAAGATCGATGGTCAGGATCTCCGCTTCAGGGCCGAGATTGGCAGCCAGATTCGCACTAGTCTTACCGTCAAAGGTGCCGAACTCAAATACCTTTTGCGCATCGCGCCGCTTGGCAAGAGCAACGATCAAGATCTGTTCCCGCAGAGTCGTGTTACCGTCGACCTGTTCGAGGTCAATTAGCCGGATATCCAAAGGGTGTGAAAATAGATCTGCTTCGGAAACAGCTGGAACAGCAAGTTTGTTCGCTTTCACCGCCCTGGACACGGCTATTTTGATTTCGCGCATTGCATCCATTGGCAGATAGATGGTAGGTGCCACCTTTGACCTCTATATACGTTAATCGTCGAGTATCCAGGTGCTCTGATCGCCGATCCCCAGGAGCCTCGACTCGCTGACACGGGATATTTCAGAATCCGAACAGGTCTTGGTAGCCCGCGTCAGGCGCTTGCTGTCAGTGGAACTCTGTAACTCTTCTCGGGACTAGACACGCAGACGGAGAGTGATCGACTTTGGTGCGGCGAAGCGGCCGCTCGATTAAAGAAAGCGGTGTCCCCGCCCTCTGTAAATGTTCAGGAGCGATTCCGTGCGCTCATGCAGCCTGAAGGCACCGCACGGCGGGCCCTCAAACGTCCGCATAACATGGTCATCGCGATTTTCTGGTCGGACCAGGTTGACTACGATCTTTGCCCCTCCATGAGCCATCCGAAAATCGCGTCCCCGGACCGCTCCACGAAAATAGCTCCGCAGCTGACCGTCCTGATTCCACAGTCCGCCGTAGAGCGCCAGATTCAAGTCGGGTATCCGCCGAAGCAATGTTCTGAAAAGGGGAAACGATCGGTGTCGGCCTCGCCGGCGAATGCCACGTCGGCGCCGAATCGTTTCCGTTCATCCAACAGTAGCGGGGGGCATAGAAGTGTACTGAGGACTTGTAACCAATCTATGTAGCGTCGTCACGGCCGCCCGCCCGTTTGACATCAGCGATAATCCTGCTTGGTGGTCGCGTAAATATCGTAGTGAGGTATCGATCTGATCAGTTCGGGGGACCCCGTCCACCAATTGAAGGCATCGTCGGTCGCGTAGTTGACCGTGATCGTGCCGATCTCATTTCTGATCGCAGCAACGACCTTGGGCGCGATGTGGAATCCCATCAGTACCACCTCCAGATTCGGTCGGAACTCGGCAGCCTATGTAATCGGCGCCTCATTCGACACCGAAGACGAAACCGGGTGGCGCCGATAGCCGAGGAGCCGTGAGGCTGTCCGATATGCAAGGGCCCTGTGGTACGGGTGCGAACGATCATCGTGACCCAATCGAGAACTCGGATGGTGGCCCGATCGGAAAAGGAACGCTGGAGCAGAAAACGAGCCCCCTCGACAACGTGTAGCAAAAATGCTCGGTGTTCTCGCAGGCAAGGCCGCCAAGGTCGTTCAAAAAGAGGGCCAGGGGGAAGCGTGGGCGGTTGTATCGAACAGCAAGATCCGCACGGGACCGGCGCCAGGTGTGTAGTGGAATTCCGTGGTAGCCAGCGAGCTTGTGGCAGTTAATTCGCTGGGCACGCTGGTCAGCACTAAAGCGGATTCTGCGAAGGGTGTTCAAGGAATGCTACGGAACTCCTCACGATACCATCGCTTCCCTGAGGACTGTCCAAGTTTGAGCAGCCGCACGCGCCCAGCTGAAGCGTCGGCTTTGCTGACTGGCTCGTGCCCTCAGGGTTGCCCGAAGCGCGGAATCATCGACGACGCGCTCGATAGCTGCCGCGATCTGGTCGGGGTCGAACGGATCCACGTAGATGCCCCCGTCCCCAACCACCTCCGGGAGCGAAGTGTTATCGGAGACAATCGGCACAGTTCCGGAGGCCATCGCTTCCAGCACCGGCAGGCCAAACCCCTCATATAAGGAGACATAGACCAGGGCTAGCGCTCCGCTGTAGAGGGCGGGCAGATCGGCATCGGCTACGAAGCCCGCGCAATGCACGCGGGGCGGGAGCTCACCCATTTCAAAGTTGCTGAAGACGTTGCGAGGCGCACTGGCGCCGGCGATCACGAGCCAGATGTCGTCGGGCAATCGCGCAACACATGATGACCACGCCACCAGCAGACGGCGAAGATTCTTGCGCGGCTCAAGAGCCGCGAGGCTCAGCAGGTAGTGAGGAGTCCGAAGCCTCAGCTCGCCTCGCACCCTCGCAATCTCGTCCGCCGGGCGCGGATGAAAGCTATCTCCGACTCCGCCTTGAACAATCGTCACCTTCGATTGGTCGATCGGGACCAAGGCCAAGACTCTCTCTTGCGTATAGCGCGAGACTGTAATGACGCGCCGCACGCGTCTCAGCAGTTCCGGAATGAGCCAGCGGTACCAGGTGGCAAACATTGAATTGTACCATTCCGGGTGCTCCAACGACCCCAGGTCGTGAATCGTGAGCACCTGGTTTGCAACTCTCAACGGCCCGGTATTCGCGGGGCTCCAGAGCAACGCGTCGCCAATCTTGCCAGGCAGCAGCGTCTGCTCCCACAAGTGACCTCGCACCCCATTCATTGGCTTGCTGGGCGCGACCGTGGCGACACGATCTGCAAGCCGTCGCCATACTTCGGCGGTATAGCGCTGCACCCCGCGCAGCCCGGCGGTCTGCGAACGCAGATTAATGAAGACCTGCCGCTGTGCGCCCATTCGCGGCCTCGGGGTTTCCGAGCCAAGCACCGGTTATCACACTCCGAGCAGCGTTCAGCACGGAGTCAACGCCGATATCGAGCATGCAACGGCTCTTCTCGGGGTTGGCACATTCTAGCGGCCAGCGATTCGCGTAAAGGTTGAGGCAGGGGCTACACGCGACCTTGGTATCATAAACGAAGGTTGCCCGTGGACCGACCGGCGCCCAGTAGCGCGGTGAGTTAGGACCAAACAGGCCCACGGTCGGGGTTCCCATCGCCGCGGCCAGGTGCATTATTCCGGTGTCGTTACTGACCAGCAGTTGGCATTGTTCCAGCAGAGCCGCGGTCTTCTCGAGGGAACCTGAGTAGGAAGCATCGGCCGCGTGGCCGGAGTATTGATCGATGAACCTGCGGATCAATGGGCGCTCGGGCGCGGTACCGGTTAGAATGATGGACGGTTCCAGTCCCAAGGCGCGTATCCGCTCGGCGAATTGCACGAACCGCTCCAGCGGCCAGCGCCGAAACTCCAGATCCTGGCTCCCCAGATGTATCGCGATAGCCGGGCGGTGCGGAAGGTGCGGGGTTAGCCACTCCTGCGCCCACCTCTTCGCGGCGGCACCGCACTTGAGGGGAACCGGCATCACCTGGTCCGACAGACCCGGGTCGATCATCTGCGCAAGTCGGATAAACGACTGCCACATCGAGTGCCCTTCCTGAAAGCGCTCGCCGTGAGATAGAAACCGCCCCTTGGCACTTTCCACCGTAGGCAGAAAGCCGACTCGCAGCGGAATCCGGGTGGCCGCCAGGAAGGCCGAGCCCGCGGTAGAGGCCTGTTCGAAATTCAGAATCGCATCGTAATCACGCCGCCGAATCTCTCTCAACGAATGCAACGCAGCACGCGGCGTAAGTTTCTGCTGGGTATACTGATGAATCCAGAAGTCGGCTCCGAGAGTCAGTGACTCACGGGTCGCGGGTCCAAGCAGCACTCCGATCTCGAGTCCCGGGTTGCGCACCTTCAGATGCTCGATGAGCGACCGGACCAGCACGCCATCGCCCATCCCGAAGACTTTCACCACCAATAGCCGCTGCGGTACCGCGCGCAACGGAGTACTTAGCGGCTCTTCGGCACCCGAGCTCCAATAACCCAATATTTGTTCGCAGAACTCCGTCATCCATGGCCTTTTGCCTTTGTTCGCGGTCACACTATAAGACCCGATTGCCTTAATGGACCTCACGGTGTTCTTAACGATTAAGGGAGTCAGATGGATGTGGGTCCGTGACTAGAACCATACGACTCGCGGTCGAACGCCGGGCCTCACCGGAAGACCTCAAGCGGCCGCTCAGCATCTTGTTGATCGGAGCACGGAGACGACGTTCGCAGCAGTATGGACGAACTGACCCTGGACTCGGCATTCTCATCGATTCTGTCCGCAACGCCCTAAGTTGGTCAGAGGGCAGCTCCCTGGGCCGTTACAAGTTGGATCCCGCGATCGATCACTCGCACTCGTAGCTTCAAACCACCTCGAAATCCTCTGCCGACATCTGTCTGAGTCAAATGGCGGACCAGGTTGAACTCCATCGGGGCGAACGGAAAAAACGCCCGTTAACCGGCCAGATTGTCAACCTGAAGTCGGGACCCTCAACGTATTCAGAATGAACAGGCTGTCGTCGTGGTCGGCAAAATCCTCTCCGATCAAAATCATCCCGATGTAGAAGCCAGGAAAGAGTCAGCAACATCAGTGCCGGACCGGCACTCCAAGTTTTTAAGCTTCGGCGGGAGTATCGTTGAACCTATCCGCTGAGCCGCCGCACCTCGCTTGCTGGTCGTCTGTCTGAATACCGAAATGGTATAAACCACCGCACAGAGGCTCGTAGTCCAAAAATCGTCCAGAACCGATGAGGATGCATGGACCAGACGATCTTGAAGATGTCAAAAACAGAGTGCATCGAGGCCTAGTTACACATTGCGCCGTGAGTGACCCGGTCTAACCCCACGGCCTCGGGGCGAAGCATCGAGTCAACGCGCAGTTTTCCGCGAGTGGAGGGACCCCGCGACTACTCGGAGGCTAGGGGAACGCTTGCTATCGCCCCCCCTGAAGTTAGCGCTTCATATAGTGAACGAAGTCTTGCGGTAATAGCGTCCCAGGAAAACAGCTTCCTGACACGCTCGGCGCCGGCGGTGCCCATGCACTGCGCGCGTTGTTTGTTACAGACCAGCTGGAGTATTGCGTCTGCAAGAGAGCCCGGGTTGTCCGGTTCAACCAGGAGCCCAGTTTCTCCGTCCACCACGCTTTCGGGTAACCCACCGACTCGCGAAGCAACCACGGGAAGCCCCGCCCCCATTGCTTCCACCACTGACAGCGGGAAAGGCTCGCCCCACACCGAAGGCTGTACAAATACATCCGCGTCACAAAACATGACCGGCAAATCGCCGTGCTCGAGATGGCCGAGAAAAGACACGCAGTTCTCAGGCATCGCTTTTGCGCGTTCCTGCAGATATTCCATATAGTTCAAGGTGTAGAATCGGCGCAGGCCATTCACCATCGGATCGCTACTTCGGTCGACGTGGAAAGAGAGAGGTGGAATATACGGACCGCCAACGATCCTCAGCTGAGCCTTCGGTTCCTGCGCAGTCACCCGTTTGTAGGCATCGAGCAGAACGTGGAGGCCTTTCTCCGGCGACACGCGTCCAACAAAAAGGACGCGTTTGCGTTCTTTTTCAAGTGGTATCGGTGATCGCTCAGAAAATCGACCAATGTCTGCACCATTATAGAGGGTGGCACAACGGTCCGCATACTGAGGAAACCGTGTTTTTACCTGATTCGTTATGTAATCGGAACATCCAATTATTGCGTTGACGTGTTTGAGCCGTTTGTCAATCAGATTCCGGTCGAGTTCGTTGAGCCAATCGCAATGCATATGGAGGACTATCTTGGCTTTTGGGTTGAGCAGCCGGACGATAGGGACAAACTGCGAGAAGTTATGGATGTGGACTATATCGCACCCGCTCGCTCGCAGATGGTTCGCAACGCGCAGGACGTAGAGTGGGTAATACAAGACTGAGTGTATGTCGTTTCGCTCACTCGTGGGGCCTTTTAGCCCTCTGGGTCTGTCCAGCAGCCACCGGTCGGGCCTCAGTCGGAACCGATGGAACCACACGTTTTCCCATCGCTCATGCCGAGGCTGTCGTCCAATGACAGGCGCGCAGACTTCCACCTGGCATGACCGGCTGAGCCGCCGGGCCAGTTCCCACGTCAGCAATCCCATCGAACCGCCGGGGTTTGGAAGTATTATATTGTCAAAAGGCTGGGAAATAAATCCGATCTTCATTTTCTTTCTTTCGGCCGTTTGATCAGGGTTGGTGGGAGTAGCAACGCCGGGAACCCAATCATTCGTGAAAGACCCGGGAGGTATCGATGGTTGCGTCAAGCAGCCATGAATTCGTGCGACCGAAATACCCGCTCTGCGAGGCAACAGAGGGCTACAAGATGTCGCTTGCGCGCGGCGGGAATCCGCCAGTCTGACGGCAAGGTTGAGAATGAAGGACGAAGACGTCAGGGTAGGATCCGGATCGGGTTCCCCCGACCGCCAAGAAGCCTTAGGGGGTCGGGGGTTCGAAAACTAGTATGCCCTCCTGGGGTGAGTCGTTATCGTACCCGCTCACCAGGTCCTCCGGGATCGGAGCCAGGTCGTCGGCACGGCGGAAGTCGCGCAAGGAAGTGCCTGTAGGCCCGGAATCGATGTTCGGCGCACCCCTCCTCGCGCCTAGGTCGCCGATGTTGACGGTTCGAAAATCAAGACTGTACCGCGTCAGCCCGGAAGTGTTCTGGACGGTCGAATGAAGCTGCGCCGCTGAAAACAGCAGGATCCCTCCGGGAGGACAGACCGGGCGAACCTGCGGTTCAAGCTCGAGGGGCTCCTCAGCGTGGGGCTGCACGCGGGTGTCGCTCCTTATGTGTTTCGCAGCGTTCGCTCTGCCGTCCGCGTTCCACTGGTAGTAGTTAAAGCTACGCGATCCATTTCTTATCGGCTGCTCCCAGTAACGTGGATGAAAGGCCATCGCGCTTTCGGCCTCAAAAGGATAGATGGGAAGCCACCAATTTAGCTGACACATAGGCGCCGAGTACCAGGTGTCACGATGAGGGTGGTGCGCATAGCCGACCCCAGAGGTCAAATATCCTCCATGGGTGACCATCCTTAAGCGCGGCACATCAATATAAGTGTCACACAGAAGACAACCCAGCTCTGCGACCAGGTTTTTTATCAAGTTCAGGGTCTTGGGATGGTGAATGAAGGCAGGTTTCAGCGGCGCGCAGATCGAAACGAACTCTTCTACCGGCATCGAAAACTGAGCGGTTCTGGGGTCCCTGCCGCCAAAAGCCTCGTTAATCATTCCGCGGGCGAAGTCGCAGACCTCAATAGAGCTTGGACGCGGCGAGAACACAAATAAGCGTCCTCTATAAAGCTGTTCACGTCGCACTTGGTCGCTCATTCGTGAATCGAAGAAAATCGTGTCTAACACACAATGGCTCCTTTCTTGCTGGCCGATGCGATTGGGGTAAAGAATGCGGTCAGGAAAGTTGTCCCGCCTCTAATCCGGTCTTTCTACCGTTTTCGCAAACTTTGCCAGATCGGAGGTTTCCGACGTAGAGATTACTTCGGAGCTGAGACCGCATCAGCCTTCCGGATGGGTTTCGCGATCATCGGAAAGCGCAGATCTCTCTGCAGGGTGTCGAGACTAGTCATATCCGGCAACCGCCACGGTTTTGGTGCGGTGATACCGCTCTCTGGCGCAATACTGAGGGTCTTTGCCCCTGTGGAACAGACGCAACGATATTTGGCGGCGGCCAGCCAACGTACACCAATTCCCGAAGCCGATCGTAGTGAGCGGATATTTCGACGAGGCTTCATCGCTACACGGAATGATTGCGTCGTATCCTCGCGCCGCGATCAGAGAACAAAGCGAATCTATGAAACTTTCGCCTTTTTCGGGAAATCTAACGAACCTTACTTATGCTCCGCGAGGGTGACGCCTTCGGCGGGCCAGAAATGTCGGCCACAGGTATCTTCCGCCTCGCGAGCGAACGGGCGATCGCCATCCGCACCTACTGTACCGCCTTCAAGGCGAGAACTGAACCTGTGTTCGAGCGCGTGCTCACTCGTATCGACCGAAAAACTCACAAGTCTCATAAAAGCGTCCAAGAAATTCACCACGAGCAATATCACCCAGGACTAGCCACTCTGGGCATGGAAAGAGTCGCTCTATTTGCGACCTATGCTGCCTAATAGCAATACGCTTTTTCTGAAGTACTTCGGTGATATCTACGCAGTATCGCAAATTCATGAGTAGATGGGCGCCAAAAAGTGCATTGAAAGTGTTTCGCAACACCGCGCCTGTGCTTACTATTGGCAATCGGCCTTGCCGAATACCAACCCAGGGCCAGTGAAGCCAAAACCAGATCGGGTACTCCCATACGGTGATACGTCGCCCGCATTTTGCCAGCGCAGCCAGGACGATCTGGGTTGTCGCGATATGGTCCGCCGCCTGATAAACGGGCTCGGCGCGGCACGGCACGAACACCTCTTGCGGCGATTCATCACGTAGAATTTCGGTTACTCGCTCGGTCGCCGAGTCAAAATACTGCGCCAAGCGCCCATCCTTGTACTCGAGAAAATGTATTTCGTCCGGATCCACACCTAAAACGCAAGCTGCGTTCACAGCTTCCTGCCTCCGCATCACCCCGAGTTCTTCCTGTGAAATAAGATTGCCATGAGTTGCTGCACTTCCGTCGGTCATATGAACGAGGCGGACGGTCGCGCCGACCGCCTTCTTTTTTAGAATAATTCCGCCACATCCAAGGGATTCGTCGTCTGGATGCGGTGAGAACACCAGAGCCGGCCTGCGCAGCTCAGCCGCGGATATTCGATTTGTGGTCAAGTTCAGAAGTTGAGTAAACTTTCTGTCACTGAACCGTTGGGTTGGATTCCGAGCGCGCTTCACTTGAGGCCGTGGCTGCCCGAGCTTCACGGAATTTGTGAAATGCTGTGACTCTTGGACGATTCAGGGGTGTCGTAGAGCGAAGAATATGACGCGCCCTTGGAATTGCACAGTTTCGAGTAAAGGCTACCGAAACTGGCGACAACTCGGCTCCAACTAAACAGCTGCTCAGCCCGGATCCGTCCCGCTCTTCCCATGGTTTGACTCAACTCGGAGTTTTGGATCAGCTGGAGAATCGCTTCTGCCAGTTGCTGCGTATCGTCAGGCTGCACCAAAAGACCAGTTTGACCGTTGACTACGATTTCCGGCAATCCTCCGATTCGCGACGCAACTACCGGAAGGCTGCAAGCCATCGCTTCCGCGACGGGCATCCCGAAAGTCTCCACAAGAGATGGCTGGACGAGCATAGCCGCCGAATGCAAGATGCTCTTCACTCTGTCATGAGGCACTTCGCGACTGAAAATAACCCTACCTTCAAGGGGGCCAGATATCTGCTTTCGGAGTTGCTCGATGTAGCTTGGCCCGACGTAGAATCGAGCAAGTTTTTTAACGGCGGGATCGCCCCCGACTCCTCCGACGAAGTCCGAAGGTGCCACGTATGGACCGCCCATAATTTGAAGACTGGCTTGCGGTCGACGCTGCGCAACGAATTTAAAAGCGTCAAGAAGTACATGCAGGCCTTTCTCAGGAGAAATACGACCGATGAAGATAATGCGACCGGGGACCAATTCCCCATCACAGGAGTCGAAGGGCACAAACGAATCGGTATCAACGCCATTAAATACGGTGATGCATCGCTGAGCGTGATGAGGAAACCGTCTTCGAATACCCTGCGTCACGTATTCGGAACACCCGACTATCGCGTCGACGTTCTTCAACCGTGAATCGATGAGTCCACGGTCAAATTCAGCCAACCAATTGGCGCTCATGTGCAACACAATCTTCGCACGGGGATTGAAGGCCCTGACAATAGGAATGAATTGGCAAAAATTATGGATGTGTATTACATCGCATCGATGCTCCGACATCGCTCGAGCGATCCGAATTGCATAGAGCCAATAATAAAAACTTCGGGTAACAAGAGGCTTGCGAGACTTCAGAAACGAGAGTGTGCGATCCGCGAGCAATAGCATCTTCAAGTCGGCGCGCACGGCGACCCGGATGAAACGCACGCCCTCGCACGTCTCCTTAGCAAGGCGACCGCTAGTGAGTGGAGCACCTACCAGAACATCCGCAGAGCGGGCGAGACGCCTTGCAATTTCCCAAGTGACTATCCCGATCGAGCCGCGTGGATCTGGGCCACAATCATCGAACGGTTGACTAAAGAATCCAATCTTCAAGTGAATGACATCTTTAGCTCAGGCATCTGGTCTCTTTTCCGAAACCAAGTCCCGGCGAATGGCTTGCCGTCTGCCCTAGAGATTTACGCACGTTAGGCGAGGATCGACGCCGATCTCAGCACTACAACCTGCATGTGCGCCCCTTCGTGTGGACCGCCACCGCCGATTCGATCCGGGCCAGGCTGAAACGACTTTGTAAGGTTATTAATGGATACAACACAAATAGACCTCGTTTGTTCAGGTCGATCTTGGTCGCTCATTGGTGAATCGAAAAAAATCGCGTCTAACACTAGAGGGCTTCTTTGTTGCTCGCCGATGCGATCCGGGAGGAACAATGCGGTCAGGGAGGTTCTCTCACCTCTAACCCCTTTTATCTTTTGCGCAGAAGTTGCCCACGTCGGAGGTTTACGATGTTGAGATTACTTCGGGGCTGAGACCATATCTGGCGAGGTCGCCGACAATCTCCTTCTGATATACCGGATTCATCACGATAACCACATCGGGACGATAGTCGCGTAGAAAGGAAGGGCCAACAATTTCGGTGCCGGACTTCGCCAAGTAGTGCCCTGACATGTTCGGATTGATGTCCACTACGAACTCGACTGCGCCGGTAACGTTCAGAGTCGAGAGGAATGTTACGCCTTTCGAACCCGCACCCCAGACTACCGTTTTGACGCCTTTGGCCCGATAGCCTTCAAGTCGTTTTCTCCACTGGGCGATTTGCCTAGGGACCCGACTCGCGAACGTCTTGACCAATGTTTCAAGACTCGCGACGTCGTCTTCGGCTGCAAACGGACATGGTGTCCCGTTTCCCACTCGCGCCTCTATCGTTAGGTACTGATCTCGGTATTCACGTCCGACCGTCAGCACGTCAAAGCCAACCTTACCAAACAAGCGCGCAAGCGAGCCGGGACTAAAATAGGAGCAATGCTCGTAGTAGATATCCCAAAACGCCTCCTCCTCAAGCACTCGGCAGACGTTCGGTACCTGGAAAAAAACGCGAGCATCGGGCGACTTCCGCAGTGAACGGTGGACCATTTCGGCGAAGTCCGCGGTGTCAGCTATATGCTCCAAGGTCATCTTGCAGCACAGGAAGTCTGTGTTAAGTTCACTATCTTTCTCACCGTAGAACTCGGGAAGAAACTTAATCCGACTAGCAGCTTGTCGAGTGATGCGCTCGGGTACATAAGCCGGGTCGAATCCGATACCTTCGTTGCCGCCAAGGCCGCACAGCAAAGCGAGAAATTCGCCCTTTCCACACCCGATCTCGATAATCTTCTTGCCGTAAAGGGAATGACGATCAATCAGCCGTTGGGCCAAGTCTTCGTGCCATGCTCTGAAGAAGGGAGAAAAACCTTGGGATTCTTCGCATCTTGAGGAATACTCGACCAGCCGTCGCTCGAACGCGGTGTTATAGATGAACCCACACTCATGGCAGAATCCGAGCCGGACGTCGCCAGTGGGAAAGCCCACCGCCTCCTCCCGGCTCGAGACGAGACGCACACTGTTGACCGGGGCCGAGAGCGCCTCATAGAAAATCCTCACACGCCCGGCTCTACAGGCCGGACAGATCAATTTCGATGTTGCGCTGGTCATATAATCTGCAGTTCGGGTACCGGCAGGATAAACTTCCCACCGCCCTCCCGGAAACGACTCTGCTGCTGCATAATCTCGTCGGCAAAATTCCACGCGAGAATAAGCAGATAGTCGGGTTGGTCCTCCAGCAGCTTTTGTGGGTGAAGAATTGGAAGGTGATTCCCGCCCATATAGCGTCCATGCTTTACCGGATTCAGATCAACGAGATAGTCGAGAAGCTGAGAATCAAGGCCGGCCACGTTCATCATCGTGCAGGCTTTTGCCGCCGCGCCGTAGCCTACGATTCGCTTTCCAGCATTCCTTAGTTGGCCAAGAGTCCAGGTCAGGTGGCTAATCATCGCTTGGACTCGTGAACCAAAGTCCAGATAGTAGTTGCTTCTGTCTGCACCTCGCAATTTTTCGCATTCAAGGGCCATACGCACCGAATCTCGTGGACGGTCGTGCTTTTCGACGAAGAGTCGGAGCGATCCGCCGTGGATCGGAGTCTGCTCCAGATCATTCAGGAACAGGCCGTGATTGCGAAAGAGACAATCCAGAGCCGTGACGGAAAAGTAACACAGGTGTTGATGATAAATGGTATCGAATTCGCAGTGCGCAATAAGATCGAGGAGGTAGGGAACCTCGATCACGAAGACCCCGTTCTCCTTGAGAAGGAGCGCTACGCCAGCAACGAAACCTCGAAGATCCGCAACGTGCGCGAGGACATTGTTGGCCAGGAAGACGTCCGCTCTCTTTCCTTGTTGAATCAGTTCCTGTGCCAACTCTAACGTGAAGAAAGTATGGAGGGTGGCAACGCCCCCCTTGAGCGCCGCATAGGCGGGTCCCCTCGCAGGATCAACGCCCAGGACAGGAATGTTCCGCGAAACAAAGTGGCGTAGCAGGTAACCGTCGTTAGACGCCGCTTCTATTACCAGGCTTTTGGTTCCGAGCCGACGGCTGTCGATGAGCCGCTCGGCACTTCGCTTGAAGTGCTCCTGGAGGGCAGGCGATACCGACGAGAAGTAAGGATAGTCGTCGCCAAATAGTATTTCAGGACTCACGGTTTCGCTGATCTGTACCAGGGTACACTTTGGACAGAACATTACCTTCAGCGGCGCGAAGAATTCCGGCTGGTCGAGTTGTTCGGCCGTCAGAAGACGGTCCGCGAGCGGAGTCTCGCCAAGGTCGAGAATGGGGATTGTAGACGATTCGCAGCATGAGCGGCATCCAGTTATGGTGTGGCTGGCTGGGCGCAGTTTTTGTCGCATGCGGCGCTCCTCAGTGTGCAGTCCAGAACTCCGTCAGCCATAAGCTGCTGAACGTGAGCGATGCGGTTGTAACGGCTCCCCTCAAAGTCCTCCAACGTCAGCTTGGCTTGGCGAAAAGCCTGATAGAGTTGGTCCGCCCCGCTTCGCGCGTTCCATTGCGGTCGGTATTCAGGAGTCACTTCCGGCAGCAAGCTGCAGTCGACACGGTAGTTCCGTAGGTCGGGTGAGGCTCCTTCTGCGAATTCAATGCGGGCGCCGGGAACAACCTCGCGTACAATCTCGGCCAGCTCCCGAATCCGGAAATTTTCGCCGGGGACACCGACATTAAAGGCGCGGTTATGGATCTTTTCGCGGGGCGCGTGAAGGACGGCCAGGAAAGCTCGGGCGATATCTTCAATATGGACAATCGGACGCCACGAGGTCCCGGCACTCTTTAGATGTACTCTGCCCGTCGTATAGGCCCATGCAACCAGATTGTTGAGCACGAGATCGAACCGCAGCCGCGCCGAGACTCCGTAGGCCGTAGCGTTGCGTAAAAAGGTCGGGCTGAAGTCGACGCTGGCCAGTCGACTCAAGTCGCGCTCCACCATTACTTTCGAACGGCCGTACGGCGTAACCGGGTTCAGTTTTGAGTCCTCCCGCAGCAACCCGTCGCCAGCTGCGCCATAGTTGCTGCATGAGGAAGAAAAGACATACCGCTTTACTCCCGCGGCGATCGCCAGCTTCGCAAGAATCACTGAAGCCTGATGATTGATCTCGTCAGTGAGCTGCGGATTCAGGTAGCCAAGAGGATCATTGGACAAGCCCGCTAGGTGTAGCACCGCATCGTAGCCTTCCAGGTCAGCTGACTCGAGGTCTCGAATATCTTTACATGTTTCCGGGATGGGGGGCGGCAGGGCACCGAAAGTGCAGCGACGAAACAAGTCACTATCCAGCCCGTGCACCTCATGGCCTATGTCGAATAACATTTGCGCAAGTACAACCCCGATGTACCCCTTGTGTCCTGTAAGTAAGACTCGCATAGATTTTTCAGCTCCAGACTTTCCAGGGTGCTCCACCCGATTCCCATAGCCTCTGAAGGATGTGCTTCTCGCGCAACGTATCCATGCACTGCCAGAACGATTCGTGTTGAAACGCCATCAACTGACCGTCTCGCGCAAGCCGCTCCAAAGGTTCCTTTTCAAACTGAGTCTTGTCGCCCTCTATATAGTTAAGTACCTCGGGCTCCAGAACGAAGAACGCACCGTTGATCCAACCTTCCGAGGCTTGGGGTTTTTCGGAGAAGCGAATGATTCGGGAGCCTTCGAGATCAATGTGCCCATAACGGGCCGGTGGTCGCACTGCGGTCAGAGTCGCAAGCTTTCCGTGTGAGTAGTGAAAATCCAGGAGCCTGCACAGGTTGATGTCTGAGACCCCATCTCCCCAGGTAAGCATGAACGTTGCGTCTCTGAGATGACTGGCGAGCCGTTTGATCCGACCACCGGTACCCGTTGCGAGCCCGGTTTCGACCAGATTGACTGTCCAATCCAGATTGGCATCCCCATTTGTCGCGATTCGGCCGGTGCTGAAGTCCACAAATACGTCACCGCCAAGCGAGCAGTAGTCGGCGAAGTACTTTTTTATGTATTCACCTTTGTAGCCTAGGGCGATCACAAAATCCTTGAACCCATAGTGCGCGTACTGCCGCATGATGTGCCAGAGGATGGGGCGCCCGCCGATCTCGATCATCGGTTTTGGCCGAATCTCGGTTTCTTCTGCGAGGCGACTGCCGAATCCACCGGCTAAAATCGCTACCTTCATGGGGTTGCTCCTCCTCACCCTCACTCAGACACTGGCGGGCTTGTATCGATGACCAAACCTGATCGCATAAAGAAGGCTGTAGGCGTGCGCTCCCAGGTTTCCGGGCAGGGCCGCACTGGCCTTGATCAAAAACCCCTTCGATCCGGTGCGAAGGTCAGCGGGGTAGTACCTGCTGGCCAGCAACCGGCGGACATACTCGACATCTCCAGTCAGAAGGGCTTTGCTGGCAGCTCGGAACGCAAGCATGCGGAGAAACTTGCCTTTATATGGTTCGATCTCTGGGCGAACAGAAAGCGGCTCCAGGTAATCGAATAATTCCCTGTAATGGACGAATCCCCTGCCCGTGGTGGAATTTGGGTGAAATCGATACTCGTTGACATGCTCAGGAACAAAGAAAAACTTATCACCTTTCCGCGCCAGATCGACAAAAAACGGAAAATCTGGAATGTCCAGGTCGTGTCGGTACCGAACGCGACGGAACACCTCAGTCTTGATTATGGAAGCCTCCACGCCCATGGCCTGACGCCATGCCCATAGCTCTGCATCGCGCAGAACTCCAGGAGGAACCTCATATTGTGAATACGGCCAGCTAGCGAAAAACGACGCATCAGGATCCGGAGGAACTACATAGCGGGCTTGGCGCCGACCCTCGGCATCTATGATGTATCGTCGTCCAAAGACCACTGACACGCCGGGCAAGATCGCGCTAACCAGGTTTTCAATCGCGCTCGGGAGCAGTCGATCATCATCACCAATGAGCATCACGTAATCACCCCGAGCATGTTCGAAAACCCACTGATGGTTCTCCGATGGACCCAGATTTTCGGATCGCAGTTCGTAACGGACTCTCGGATCTCGGGCAGCGAGGCTCTGGCAGTATTCCGCTATCTCGTCGCGGATTCGACGCTCCGCGTGTGGATTCTGGCTGATAAGGATCTCTATATTGGAATAAGTCTGAGCAATGGCGGAGGCGACTGCCTCTTTCAAGTAATGCAGCCGATTGTATGTAGGAATTCCGACCGTGACCAAAACCCTTGATTCCATTTTTGCTACCTTCACGTCGGCCAGGCTGTAGGCCCGCATCGCGACGCACCCGTGATTTGCACAGACCGTTCGTCAGCGATCGGCCGCGCGTCTACAATCAGGTTCACACTGTAGCCAAACCGCAGCGAGTGTAACTATGTGCAGCTCTTTAAAGATGAATGACTCTGGCTAATGAGCGCCCGCTCTTGCGTCCAGCGGTGAGCTCAAACGAACTGCAAACGGCAGCCAGCTCCCCAGCCACCCGAAGTGGTGTAGGAACCTTTTTGCCAGCAGGCTTCGCGTGACTCGAGCGGCTCCAGCGGTTGATGCATTGTCGACCACGACAGCTTCCCAAGGTGTCATCGGCGGTTGCCATACCCTTAGATGGGCAAGCGCCATAGGCAGTCGTGTGGCGCCGCTGTGGCAGCAGACTATTACGGAAACACCTTCCATCGTCGAGGTCTAAGTCCAACCAAAAATACTAGAAATTCTCTGATCTTGCGGTCTCCAGTCCGATGCTTTGGTTGCGACACAAACCGCAAAGGAGCAAGAGGACCGATGGAAATTTCGTGCGGCGGTTTGGTCGTCTGCCGGCCCTCGTAGTACCGTGTTTCGACCGCATCGTCATTCGCTCAAATCTGTGCAATGTGGACGAGAGCAGGCGGCGATTGCGAACACTTCCTCGAGGCGTTCACAATGTCGCCTTGCGCTGAACTTCTCCTCGGCCGTGTTCCTTGCCTCCACTCCCATCCGGAGACGCAAGCCTCGATCGATGAGCAGACGCTCGATACGCTGAGCAAGCGCATCTAGTTTTCCAGGTTCGATGAGCAAGCCGTTCTTCCCATCGGTAACAAGCTCGGGAATACCCGAGATGTTCGTCGCGATTATGGGCAATCCAGCGGCCATGGCTTCCAGAATCGCTAAGGGAGACGCATCGCTCCACGTCGGAAGCACGAACATGTCGGCCTCCGCATAGAGTGAAAGCCATTCGTCAGAATAAGGTCTTACTTGACGATGAATGTGAACGTTCGGGTGTTCAGCGCCTACAACCCCATTCGTTACCAGATGAAGTTCGCCCTTGTCTTTGAAACGTCGCAGGAAGACGTTGAGTAATTCCTGACCCCCTTTTCGGGCAAAATCATTACCGACAAAAAGTATACGTAGAGGAGCTCGTCCGGTCCGCTCGCGCCCAGCGTGGAGGCGGTCGACCTCAACTCCTGGCGGAATCACCATCGTCTTCTCGGATGGCAGATTATGGTTTTCCACGCCTGAGCGTCTTGCCCATTCCGACCAGAATACGACAGTGTGGGCGGCTCTAAATACTCTCCGTTCCATGTGATGAAGCGGAACGAATGGCCAAGCCCAGGGCGCTCCTGCGCGGTGCCCGTATTGAAATACGCTCATATCCGCCGAGATCACGGTCGGGATACGTGTCATCAGGCTCACCGAACAGTACGACACTGTGTGCGTATGAAAGTGTAATACGGAGTAGCGCTTGGTTCGCAGCGCTTTGGCAGCGAGTGCCCGTCCGGTATATCCCCAGGCTAACTCATGTCGCGCTAGCCAAAAGTCGAGATGTCTTTCGTTTATCCACTGCGAAGGCGAACGCAAGGTCAACACCTTGCATAGAATCTTTGCCGATAGGGCACGCTGTTCATCCAGCCAATAGGATTCCAACTCGCATCGTGTGGAATCGCGAAACGAGCGCCGGAGCGTCTCGGCGTAGGTGTAATTGCCGAGAACCGGTTCCTGTATTGACAGGACCCGAAAGCGTGGACCCGGCTCGGATGCGCCGTACACGCCCTCGGGCGTCACGCTGCGTGCTCCTTGATCCGGCAATCAGGCACCTCGCAAGTTGACCTACGTGCCACTGGAAGAAAGGATTCCTAATCCTTTCTTTGCCTGGGAACCTGGAGCGCAATCGTCCTTCGCGTTTACGTTCTTTTGTATCGCGGGCGAGCTGCTAGCAGACTCAAACAGCCTCACAAAATCTTCCATCGGTCCTCGTGGTCGCTTGCGTGTTGTGTCGCAACGAGAGCATTGGACGCTTTCAGCCACGGTTCAGTCCGTGGGCTTCCTCATGCCCTTGGATGGCACCATTTGTGAACGCAAATCTCGCCGGCCAATAGATTAGACTGCTTTGAGGCGCTGGTAGTTGGCCGGTTCCGAAAACATCCGCCGGCTGCACTTCAAAGGAAATTGCGTCTGAAACGACGTCGCTACTATGCGCACCGGAGGTGTCGCCCAGGTACAGGTCGAAAGAATATCTTCCTGGCAGTAAGGGGAGGTTATCCAATTCACAGATCAGCGTCCCGCACTCGACTCGGTGGTCGACTAGATTTCCGCCGACCAGTCCCTCATGGACCGTGAAGATCGCAACTCCGTGCGCGTTCTTGAGAACGACGCCCAAACCGGGAACGATTCCGCCCGCATCGCAAGCGAATGAGACCGCCACCGAAAGCGACGAGCCCATGCGGATCGCTCCAGTCGGAGCGCCCGTGTCGTCGCGCACGGTAGCCACTTTCATCAAGGGGCGCGAACCTCTCCGACGTCCCGAATGTACACTCAGCGAAACGGACGCTGACTCGGGTCGCAGGTCCGCCGTCATGTAACGCGACACCACTTGATGGGTTTGCCCTTTTGTGACGAACTCTCCGTCGCTCAGGAAAAGACACGTGTTGCACAACGCCTCGATCGAAGCCATGTTGTGGCTTACGAACACAACCGTCCGGCCTTCACGCGCAACATCGCCCATTTTTCCAAGACAGCGTTTCTGAAACGCCTGGTCACCAACCGCGAGTACTTCGTCGACCAGCAAAATTTCGGGCTCAAGATGCGCCGCGACCGCAAAGGCCAGGCGTACGAACATCCCGTTCGAGTACCGTTTGACGGGAGTATCGATGAATCTATCAACCTCAGCGAATGCCACGATCTCGTCGAGCTTTCTCGCGATCTCCTTCCGTCGCATACCGAGAATTGCCCCGTTCAGGAAGATATTTTCCCGTCCCGTAAGCTCCGGATGAAACCCGGTTCCGACCTCAAGAAGACTGCCTACCCGTCCATACAACTCCACTTGCCCGCTGCTCGGCTCCGTGATCCGCGAAAGAATCTTGAGCAAGGTGGACTTGCCGGCGCCGTTCCTACCGATGATGCCGAGCACCTCACCCGGCTGGACGTCGAAGGTGACGTCACGCAGCGCCCACAAATCAGATTCCTTACCGGGCGGGTTTTGCAGATGTCTCCGGTTAAACCGAGAACGCACACGCCCGATTGCACCGCTGCCTGCCTTTACGAGGGCCTCGCGCAGCGTCTGATATCCTACCTCACGCTGTCCCAGCGTATATCGTTTTGAGAGATTTCGAATGGTAATGATTGGTCGCATGCAATACTCAGATTATATCGGCGAAACTCTTTTCCATGCGTCGGAAGGAATACAGTGAGTAAAATAAGACCGCTACGACTATTGCAAATGATGCAGCTAAATGGCCCCAGATGAACGGCCTATTGAAGATCGCGCACCGAAATCCCTCGATGACTCCTCCGAGCGGGTTCAACACCAGAATCCAGCGCCATCGATCTGGAATGAAGCTAACCGGGTAAATTACTGGAGTTGCAAACATCCAAACATTGATTAGAAACGGGAGCGCGTGTCGGACGTCGCGATACTTCACGTTAAGCGCTGACATCTGGATCCCTATTCCGACGGCGAACAGGACCATTTGTACAATCAATGGAATCAACATCAGCATGCCAACACTCAGTCCCATCTTGTAGTGGACGCCCATTACAAGAAGGATGACGAACGCGATTCCAAAATCCACCAGAGACGCACCCACGGCGGCACTAGGAATGACCAACCGTGGAAAATAGACCTTCGTGATCAATGCGGAATTACCCACTAGGCTATTGCTGCTGTTATCCACCGCGGCCGCAAAAAAGTTCCACGGTAGCAAGCCGGCGTACACAAAAATTGGATAGGGCATTCCGTCCGAGGGTACGCGGGCGAGTTTGCCAAACAGGAGAGTGAAGATTGCCATAGTCAGCAACGGCTGCAGAATCGCCCATACTACCCCGAGGACGGTTTGTTTGTAGCGCACCTTAACGTCGCGCCAAATCAGGAAATAGAACAGATCGCGGTGCGCCCAAAGCTCCTTGAGATTTATACTGGCCCAGCTACGCCCGCTCTTAATAACAACAACGGGTCTCGTCGGAAGTTCTGGGTGGCCCGAAGGACTATCACCGTGCGATAGCGACCCGTACTCGTTGAGAGTCGGTTCTTCAAAAACCGGCGCATTCTCTGCAAACGTCAACTCGCTCTCCTGGCTACCGAAGTGGCGGCACCAACAGCATTTACATTCGTAAAGCGAATCGGGCGGCCTTTTTTATCAAATTGAGGTAAGAATCTCGCCATGGAACAAACCGGATTTCTTCCGCCCTTCAACATGGCTCTCACGGATCTCTGGGCGCTTGAGGCAGTCCGTAGAATGCACGATGGACTGGAAACTTCATCGTCCTCGATAACCAGTGCGGGCAATAGGCCAACCATGCTCAGCAGCTCCGCGAGCCGCTGTTTAGCTCAGTCGACTCTCAATAGATCCCGCGGGACTTGGTAGACTCTTTTTCCGCACAGAGTCACCGTCCGTACCATTCCAGTTCTTTTCCTCAATGTGCGCTATCGGACCTAGACCGTATCGTTATACGCGTTGCGACTTCGCAAAAACGTACAAGGGGTTTGAAAACCCTTCATGAGTATTGAACACGCGGCTGGCGAGGTCGCCGAAGATATTCGTCCGGTCGCCGAAGTCTCCAGGGTGCGTACCTGACATGACGACATGACCACCCGTATCTTTTCCACCATCGAAGTAGGCCGAGTATACGACCTACAATTCTCTCGACTTCAATCACATCTTGGCGATTCTCCCCTTTTGAGATTACTGCACTTATGGTTCCCTTTGGCAGGTGCGCCAACTCCATAAATGATAGTGCCGTCTGAAACCACCAAAGTTGCCTGAATCGCCCCTTTAAGCCCATTCTCATCGACAGGTTATCACTGGTATAAGCATCGAAAAGCACTCTTGAGGCTGCAGCGTGGCGCTGCAAACGACGAAGGTATATCCACCGCAGGTGTTCTGCGGCTATTAGGCGCCTGAGCTGTAGGCGGCGCTCGGTGCCAATCTTCCATCCAGCCAGGCGGATCGCCAGAGTTAATTCCGTATCGACGCTTTCGCGCAGTTGCCCTTGCAGTTCGTCGCCCGACAGAGAACGGAATCCTCCCTGGATCAACTGGCTCCAGGTGCTTTTGCGGACGCACAGCCCCGCGCCATAAAGGTATGTGAATGGCTCGTGACGCTGGTTCAGATCTGACTCGGTGAGGATCGCATAGAGCGGATGGCATTTCCTGAACCATTCGGGCTCCGGAATCTCAAAGACCGGCTCGCAAACGCTTCCCACGGCTCCCAAGGTAGGGTCTCGGACGAACGCCTCGTTCGCCATTTGAACCCAATTGGGTGCGATCCAGCTTCTGTCATCCAGGAAACCGAGCACCTCGTATTTCGCCTCGCACGCGCCCTGGTCCAACCCCAGCCTTCCGTCGCGCACGACGCGGATTGGTATTGGGCAATTCTCCCAAAACGATAGGGCAGTCCGAACGGTGTTGTCAGTCTCGACGTTAGCGACTAAGACGACCTCCCAAGGCACACGCGCCACCTGCTTTTGCATATGTGACAGAGTCGTCAGCAGGGGCTGCGCGCCATTCCGGCTACTTAGAACTATCGATACGCCTTGAGCCAAGATCCTGCCGCTTGTCTACTTCCGAGGGTCCTCTGCCGTTTCGTTCAGTCCTACCTCGAAGCTCTCCTTGTGGCGGTCGGTTCTGGGAAGCTGAAACTCGGTCGGGGACTCGTTCACGATTAGTTCGTCGCCGCTGGGGCAGACGAAACCTTTCGTACCATTCGCCTCGAGCCCTCCTGCAACAGCTCTTCACTGAGACCTCGATTGCGCATTGCGAAACCTCGAGCAGTCAAGTCCGCAGATATCAAGCGCTGTTGGGCACTGCCAGTCTGGGTAAACCGGCCCTCCATGTCTCCGGACAGGCGATCAGCAGCTACCCGCATCGCGACAGCAGAGCGTGCGGGAACATAGGTCACCTCGGCGTCAGACAGATACGCGCGTAACCCCCCGGTGTCAGTACAAATTGTGGAGACGCCGCAGATTATCGACTCGAAAATTACGGTTAAGCCTGACACATGTAGATTGGGTTTCAGCGGGATAACAACTATGTCCGCCCAGTCGTAGAGCGCTCTGACCTGGTCTTCGAGCTCAACGGACTTTACTGTCACATTGCGCAGGCCGCGGACCAGCCTGAAACTTATCTTCGACGACCCGATTCGGACCTCATATCCGTCGACATTTCCGAATGCACGCAGGAATGTGATCCAATCCCGATGCATATCATTGCCGAGGGATGCGATCCGTACTGGCCTGTGAACCTGACTACGCCGCGGGGGGGCCATCTCCTGCGACAAAGCACCCCACAACAAACATTCACACCGCACCGAGGGAAAAAGCTGCTTTGCCACTTCAAGATTCTTTGGAGAAAACGTCGTAATTGCAGTCGCATCTTTGAGAAGCTTTCGGTATAGGAGACGTCGCAACCGCGACAGACTCGGCCATCGGTCGAACAACCAGATGCAGTTCGCAATTACCTTCGGAGGATTCTGGCACCGCAATATTCGAAACAACGCTAGTGCCGCCAAGTTCTCCAGCTCCGTATGAGTCCAAATGATATCGGCGCGCAATAGTCGGGCCCGATTCCGGTAGACATGAACCAGATCAAACCCGAGCACTTTTCGCAGCGCCAGGCGCGCGAACCTAGCTAGGGAACCTTCCTGGCTATCATTGGAGTACTCTATCACCCAACCCGGTCCAGCCGCCCGATAGTATCCATATGCTAGACGATCGTTCAGCCCGGGAATAAGCCCGAGTGCTTGTCTCCGCTCCCAGCTATTTGCGCCGAAGTCATGTCCCAAGAGGACAAATGTCCTGACGTCTCTGGGATTGCCAGCCTCCGGCATGTGATCTTCCTCGGGATAACGATCTGCAGACCGCGGAAAGCTAGCAGACCCGCAGGGCCGCTTGAGTGTAGTAGCTCTTATCGACTCCTGCCCGTGGCGAATCCACCGGAAGCCTGGCGAACAAAACCGGCAACATCAACGCAGAGATTACCGATCAAATCGCGAATAGGGCGAGAACACGACTATGCGTCCAGGCAGATTCCTGGGGAGGAAGCGGATTCTGCCAGTCAGAAATTGCGGAAAGAAGCTGCGACGCAATCAAGTGCAGCGACAAAGAAGCACGGGGACAGCCCGACTGCAAACCTTCCCCCGAGATTACCCAGTGCCGTGCCCATGAAGCACTGAGACAAAGACCGCCGGTTACGGTAAATATGATGAAAAGCAAAAGATTCCGCGCGTAACTGGAACCAGGACCATACCGCTGACGGGAAGTCCCATGGAGCTCAGTCGCCCTTCTCAATCCGGTGGGAATCACTGTCGAAGTGCTGCGTCGAGAACTCGTATAGCTCCGAATCTTCCAGCGCTTCCATTTGATGAACCAGACCCAGAGGTACGTCCATGCATTGGCCCTGATGAAGCTCGAACTCCGTGATTGTCGCGGCGTCGGCAGATTCCTTGACTCGAACGCGCAGCCGTCCCGCGCGAAGATAGAACGATTCCGTCTTCAACTTGTGAAAATGCAATGAACAGCGCTTGCCCTTCTTGATCTCGAGGATCTTGCCGCAGTACAGCGGGTTGTTCGCGATCCAGACTTCGCGACCCCAACCCTTTGGTTCGACATGTATTGGTGGCCGAGCCAATCCTTTCTGTTGCTCAGCCTTTTTGCCCACCTCAATCTTCCGTGTATTCATATTCGATCTCTGACGTTTCGCCCTTCGACTCGTCGAGCTAAGGTGTCTTTCATCTTCCTGGTCCGGCTCCACTAGTGGGCGCCTTCCTTTGACAACACGACAGGCAGGGTTTGGAAAAGAATCTGAAGATCTCTGGCGATCGACTGATCCCTGATGTACTCCATATCGAGCCGTACGCGACGAGCGTAGTCTGCAATCTCGCTCCTCCCGCTGACCTGCCATTGACCCGTCAAGCCGGGCTGAACCGAGAGGAGTAGAGACGCGTAATCGCCATATTTCTCGATTTCTGCAGGGACCACCGGGCGAGGGCCAACCAGGCTCATTTCTCCTTTGAGCACATTGATGAGCTGAGGAATTTCATCGAGACTCAGCTCGCGCAGAATGCGACCTACCGCAGTGATGCGCGGATCTTCACCCTTGGGCAACTTGTAGTTACTCTCGATATATTTTCTATAGAGTTCCCCATTTCCCTCCAGAATCTGCTCTGCATCGCACTGCATTGTCCGGAACTTGTAGATATAGATTCGCTTACCAGACCTTCCTACTCGCTCCTGACGAAAAAACACCGGCCCTGGGGAAGAGATTTTTACGAGCACCGCAATTAAAACGGTTAGCGGGGCGGAAACGACTAGTAAGATCACGGCGCCAAGGAAGTCGAGCGCGCGCTTCAAAAACGCATCCACACCGGTCAGCGCGCCGGATTGCAACGTGATTACCGCCACGTTTCCAATGCGGCCCAACGCCGGCTTGAAAAGCGACGTGTCGAAGATGCCGGGCACGATATGTGCCGCGCTCGCCCGTTCAAATAGCCGCGGAAACAGGCCAGCGACGTCTGCCCCGATATCGGCAGCCGCGACAAAGATTTCGGTTGTATCGCGAGTATCCTCTTGCTGATCTTTGTCGACCGCCAGCCCAGCCAAGTTGTTCGAGTCGATTTCAGTGGGGTCGACGAGCCGGACCAGGGTATATGGCTCCGGGCAATAGTTGTCTAACAAGAACTGTCTGAGCCAGGTCGCCTGCCCTCCGTTTCCCACAACAACTGCCGTGCGACGTATGCCGCGGTAGCTGGATATACGCCGTGCCACGGTCCTTTCGGCGGAATCGCGAAGCGCAATCAAGAGGCCACCCAGCAACATGTATGCAAAAACGAACGAACGACTGACCTCGTCGAGCTTGAACACGAAGATGACCAATGCCGATGTTGTGACCCATAGAAATCCCGCCAGCAGCAAGCGAGCTAAATGACTAGCGGACAGATCGGGTTGTTCTGTGTAGTGAATTCCTATGTATCCACTGACCAAGTTCCAGCCTACCAGGGTCGAGAGAAACAACACTAAATATTGCGGGGGCCAGCCCGCAATATCGGAGTTGTTGGGCTCGGGCCAGATGAAGAAATTCGATCTGCTCAATACCGTCGCCATCAAGCTGGTGATTGTAAACGCACCAACAAGGCCAACGGTGTCAAGACTGCGAGATAAAGCGCCCTGAACCTTACCTACTCTCAAAGCGCCAGTTGCCATATATCAATGACTATCGGTGCGAGTCGATCCGTTCGGGATGCTGAGGCCCTTCATATTCACCGTCCCACGCGAGAAAGGCGATCGACGTCGGAAGTTGCGACTACGGATGGATTGTCCGGCGACGGAACATACTGCGGCGCTTGCGGCGGGTCTCCTCTGGAGGAGTTGGCTTTCTTCAGCAGAGAGTCGCAGACGCTTTTAACCATGCCGTAGCTGATCGCATTCATGCATCGGGGTGCGCCACGTTTTTTCTCAAACCCCAGATTCAAGAACCCGCACCCGTTCGTCGGCGCTTCCACAACGGTCGCTTTCTCTCCGATCGGTCCCCATCGACGGGGACTGCTGGGTCCATGCAACGCGACCAAAGAAACGCCCAGAGCAGCGGCCATGTGCATCACACCCGTGTCGACCGACACGACCAAGTCCGCGCGCGCGAGCAGTCGCAGCGTTTCGCGCAAGCTCAAACCAGCGGCGTTCCGCATCCGGGAGCGCAGTGACGGGTTCACCGCATTGATGACTGAATCGTTCAACTCTTGCTGATCGGCAGCTGCGGTAAACACTATGTCATAGCGATCGATTGCCAGATCTTCCGCGAGCGCGACCCAGCGCCCCAGGGGCCACAGCTTGTGCCTGGCGGCGCTACCACCTGGCCACAAGTGGAACACGACGAACCGGCGGGAGAAATCGTATACCTTCTGGTTTCCCCCTGGATCACACCTTAACGAGGGAGGATGCGACGGGCGGATGCCGAGAGCACGAATCAGCCCGCGATGGTTCTCCAGCTCGTGGGCGTGTTCCGAGTGATCGACGACCACGTCATATCCAAAGTGTCTGCCCTGGTCACGGGTTCGGAAGCCAGCGATAAAATCGGCACCGGAAAAAATAGCGATGATCGCATTCAGCCGGCACCACGGACCGAAATCCAGCAAGAGATCGAGGTTATGTTCGCGAACTTGTCTGATTGCATGAAGCGGGCTGAATACCGGCAGCTTGACAACAAGATCCGCTCCTTCCAGTAGACAGGCGGCCTCATAGTTACTGGGGCCCGAGAAATAGACAATCTGCGCTTCAGGATATGCCGCGCGTAGATCCGCCAACGGACCACTCATAAGTACGGTGTCACCGACCGCTGCGGTATTCAGGAGGCCGATCCGGCGGGGACGAAGCGGAATCGCACGTTTCCGCCGGCAATACCCGGCGAAGACAACTATCGGTATGCCCAAGTAGCGATCGAGAACGCGCCTGCGCCGGTTTCCGCGCCCCTGCAATTTCAAGATTGCGGCACCGCTTAGCGTGCAGTCTTTCGATCTCTTCTGGCTCACCAAACGAACTCTCTGCCGAGTGGTCAGTTGGTTTGCTGACCGGACAGATTTTTCTCTTCTGAAATGGCTAAGGTTCGAGAATTCTGGCGCGATCTAACTGGCGGGAAATTTGATTGGTTGGTGGGACCGGTTCTTGCCCCTTCTTTGTCCGGTTAAGAAGCACCGTTGCAAGAACCGAGGCACTCTTGGTCCAATCCCAGTCGTGCCAATCGATACGCGAGGCGGTCTCTGTTTCCAGGGCTAGTGATATGCCTGTACGGATGCCGGTTTCGGTGGGATCGACATATATAGCGTCCTCACCGCCTGCCTCGCGCAACTCCTGGGTGTCGCTCGTCACCACACGCGCCCGCACGCCCAAGCTTCGAGCACGGGCATACCAAATCCTTCATAGCTTGATGGATAGATAAAGGCACTCGAGCCGTTGTACAATCCTGCCAGGGACATATCGTCGACGTAACCCAGACCGACTATCGACTCGCTGCTGCGCACCAACTCGATGATCGGAGAGTCCTTCCATCCCCGTTCCCGTACCAGCAGCAGTTTATGGTGCGCCAGCTGCCCTTCTGCCTTCATGCCAAGAAACGCCCGAATCAGAGTTTCAACGCCTTTGCGGGGCTCCCACGTACAAACGCTCAGCAGGTAGGATCGCTCCACGGCATGACGCATGAGCACCGAATCGGTCTGTGCCTTGGGATGGGGTTGGAATACTTCCGGCAGGCCCGGCCGCACTACCGCTGCCGTTTTATGGCCGAAACTCGCCTTGAGCCGCTTCGCAGTTCCGGCTGAAATGCTCAGATAGCGTCGGCCTTGGCTAGACTACTCGCAAAGAACAGACGCGTCGCCCAGAGTGCACGAAAATCCATGGTCCCCGGGGCAACCTTATGGATCACATCGTGCACCGTCAGAACCGTCCGTGTGTTCAGTCCGACCAGCGGCAACAGGCCGGTACCACCCCAAAAGACATCGAGGTCACGCCGCGACAGCTGTCCCGCTCGCGCCACGAGCCACAGGTTGTTGGGCGGTCGCCCCTGCCGCGAGTCATCGACTCGAATTGACCAACGATCAAAGATGGCGGCCAGGCCCGGGGGAGTTGGGGTGTAGAGGAAAAACTCCGCCGCGGGCAGACCCTGATCGAGTCCCTTGCACAGCTCCCCGATGTAACGCCCGATGCCTTTGAGGCGCAGTCCAAGCCGGCGCCCATCGATACCGATCCGCGCTGGTCGGTGCACCTGATCGTCTCGCAGTTCGGAGACCCCGACGCTCACTGCACGAGGGCTCCGTCAGTCATTCGGGGAAGGAGAGTGCGTAAATTCTCAGAGTTCGGGGGGGAGGGCGTAAGTCGGCTAGCGGGGTGGCGTGCCCGCACCGCGTTCATATGAAAAATAGTAGCGTGAGTATTGCCGATGCTCAGGCTCGCGGAAGTCAACCCGGTTGAGTACTACGCCCAGAATGTTCGCTCCCGCCAGAGATAATCGCTCCGCGGCGCGCTTGACGTCCTGCTTTGGAGTATCGAATCCGGCCACCAGAACAACTCCATCTACCATAGTCGCAATGCCAATGGTGTCACTCGCGTACATCAGCGGCGCAGAGTCGATAAATATGTATTGATATTCTTGCGAAAGCGAAGTAAGGATCTCCAGCATTCGCGAGGAGGTTAGCAGTTCGGCCGGGTTGGGTACTTGCGAACCGGCCGAAAGTAGATATAGCTTTCGATCCGCGAGATGGCGAATCGCTTCCTCGGCTTCGAGCTGTCCCACTAGCACCTCGCTTAATCCAAGTTCATTTTCCAGACTCAAAGTCTCGTGGCATTGGGCGCGTCGCAAATCGGCATCAATCAGGAGCGTCTTGGCGCCAGTCTGAGCGAAGACCGACGCAACGTGAACGGCCGTCCAGGTTTTGCCCTCGCCTTCGATGGCGCTGGTAACCAGAATCTTATTAGGCGGAGAACCCGCTCGGGAGAATTGTATTGCGGTTCGGATCGATCGATACACGTCTCCCCTGGCCGGCGGATGGACATAGCCGTTGGAGCCGTTACTCCCGCCCTCCGCAGATCCGAGCAGCAGCCTGCGCACCCCTTCCAAATGTCGCTGGACACTGGTCTTCTGGTGCAGCTTGGCAAAGTCCGGCGCCAAGGCCAAATTTGGAAGATACAAGTACTTTTCGACTTCCTCGCCCGTCTTCAGGCGGTTATCGAGCTGGTTGAATAGGAAGGCGAGGAATATTCCACAGACGAGGGCGAACAGCCCGCTGATCGTCAGGTCAGTAAGTTTTTTTGGAGTTGACGGAAATGGCGGTGGGACCGCACGATCCACAACGCTCACGTTCGTGACCGGTGCCTGCTCACCAACCTGGATCTGTTGCATTCGAGCGAGCACATTCTTATACAGGTCGCGATTGGTTTCGACCTCGCGCGAGAGTACCGCATCCTGAAGCGATGCGTCGTTGAGAGCAAGATCGCGTTCCTTTTCGTCGTCGATTTCTGCGCGCAACTTTTTTTCCTGATCAACTGCGGACCGGTAGTCACGCTCTATCGATTTCGCTACTCCCGCGATCTCGGTAGTGAGGCTGCTATTTGCCTCAAATAGTTCCGCCTTCAGTTCAGCCAGTTTTGGATATTGGGAGTTAAACGCTGTCGAGAGGTTCGCATATTCCGCCTGTAGACGCCGGACCTGGGGTTTCAACGAAGTGATGGTTGGATTACTGACTACCTGGGGCAGAGAATCATAGTCGCCTGCCTTGACCTGCTCCATTTGCGCTTCGGCAGTAATTCGCCTGGTCTCGACTTCGGTTAGGGACCTGGTCAGGTCCATCATTCGCGCTTCAGGGACTTTGTATTTGCCTTCGACATCGAATGACACAATTCCCTTCTGGTGGCGATAATTGTTGAGAGCCGCTTCCGATTGCTGGACGCGCTGTTTGATCTGAACAAGCTGGTTCTCTAGAAAATCCACTGCTGCGCGACGCGACTCGCTTCGTAAGTTCAAACCCTGCTGGATGTAATGACGAATGTGCGTGTTCGTAATTCGCGCCGCCAGTTCCGGGTCCGGCGCCTTGAAGGACACCTTTACCAACCGTGTCCCGAGTTGAGGCTCAATCTTGAGGCGTGCCAGATATGCGTCAATGGCACTCGCACCTACGCCCGCGGTTTGCGGACCCACGACGACGACCGGCGGTGGCGAGAACATGCTCAGCAAGCGGCCATAGAGCGATTCCAAGTGGCCCAGTAGACCACGTGGCTCGCCTGCACCTAAGAGCTCGGTGTTTTCCAGGTTCAGATCCCGGATGACACTCGCCGCCAAATCCCGGCTCTTAAGCAAGTCGTACATAGTTTTGTAGTAGTCGTTAGCGTCGGTGCCGCCGGACTCACTTATGAGTTCTCTCACGTCGAGAACTTGTGGCGGCTCCGGCTCGATCAGCAGTGTGCTCGTCGCGACAAAGTTGGGGGTCACCAGAAGGACGACCACGAAAGTCAAGAACAGGGCCGTAGCTAGCAGTGCGAAGATGAGCCGTCGATATCGCTTTACTACCCGCCAGCAATCGTACAACCCGATACCCTCGCCCATGTCGCTGGGGAAGGTATTGGCCGACAGAAGGGCGACCGATGGAACGTTACCGGACGAGTTGTGGGTCACTCGCGGCACGTCACTGTGCGCACTTTGCGACATCGCCGAATTTAACCTCGGTCCCGCTTCAAAATCCGAAATCTGCAGTTGGTTTTGTTCAGACAAGCCGGGCGCAAGCGCCCGGCTCGATCGCCGAGGAGCGCCTTACCAGCACTCATCGCGGGGTCTAGAAAACGAGAGGGATTCCCATTCCGGTACCAAAATGCTGGAAGATTTCGTAGAAGGTATAAGGGACTGCTCCAACGGCGGATTTTTCAACGACCACCACGTCTCCGGACTGAACCGCGACATCGGCAGCTTGGCCTTTCTGGAGCTGAGTCAGGCTATACTCGGTGGTGGTCTGGACGCCGTCGTCATCAGTGCGCAGTAGCGCTGCTGTCCAGCTGAAGGTGGCTCCTCCAGCAGCCGATACTGCACCCAACAATGTCATGCCGGGGGTAATTTTGAAGGCCCCGGGATTTGCGACCCACCCCTGAACCATCACCTCGCCCGCAATCGGAACCATCACCGCGTCGCCGGGCCGAACCGGAACATCGAGGCATGCCTGATTTCCGGGCTTGGCCAGATCGAGCACAATCCAGGGACGGCCCTTAAGACTGGCCCCGCGATGAGTTCGGGACGGGACCTCTGTATAGGAAGTGGCCGAGGTTTGTTCGAAACTATCGAGGTGATGCTGCTGGCCCAGGTACGAAGCTGCTCCTTGGTTTGTTGCGACTGCGAGGGATGGTTCAGCGCCACCCGGGCGGGGTTCGCTCGCGTAGGCATTACCGGAAGGTCCCTGGTCAGCCAGTCGAGGAGGCATGAAAATGACTCTTTGGGCAGCTTCATTCGTCATGCCCCCGGCAAGCCCGATCACGTCCATAATCGACTGGTCGGAGTTTGACAGATCATAGAGTCCAGGTTTCTGAACCGCACCCATGACGGCGACGTCGCGTGCCTGATACCGTTCTACAAAAAGTTCGACGCGAGGAAATTTCATGTACGTCGCGAGTCGCTGCGTGATAGCCGCTCGCAGCTCGTTTTCGGTCATCCCTGCCGCTGGCATGATCCCAACCAGCGGCAGTCCGATAGTTCCGTCAGGGGCGACGCGAACCTGCTCTTTCTGAAGTTCCTCAATTTCCGGAACTGAAATGGTAATCACATCTCCCGGTCCAACCGTAAAATCGCCGGGCGTATCGGATTCTCGCGCCTGCCAGAGTTCCACCACAGCGTGCTTGTCGCAGGTCGCACCCTCACCGGCGGCAGATCTCGACACCTCGGGCGGCGTCGGGTTCACAGCATCACTCTGCGAAGCACAGCCAGCTACCGCTCCGCTCAGAAGGCAGCAGCTGAAGAGGAGCCAGACTCTCGCACTCGCTCGCCCTGTTTGAGGGGCCCTTTCTGCTCGGGAATACGTCATCATACAGCTCGCCAGGCAGATAATGCCGACGAGCCTCCAGTCCCAACTAGGTTCGGTCGGTCGCGGTCAAGATCTAGGTCGATCCTCGATCAGTCTCTGAGGTTCGGGTTCCTCCACAACCTTTAGCCGAGTGGCAGGCACCCCATCGTGCTTGGAATTGCCGTTCCCAATTTCTGCAGAAGCGTTGTCATCACTCATCGAGCGCACCACAATTCGACCGCCGTAGCCACGAACGAATCCAGCCATATCGGTGGAAATGGTTTGCTGCTTCCCAGCGATGAAGACGTCGGGCCGAATCGCGCGAACTATTTCGGCGGCCTCAAGACCATCATCCACCACGACGTAGTCGACTGCCTCCAGGGCTGCCAGCAAGTGGACCCGATGCGATGTCGCATATGCCGAACCACCGACACGAGGGATCGGTGCCGCGTGGTCCGCGCCGACCGACCCTGCGATCAACACGTCGCCTTGAGTGCGCGCAAACTCCAAGAACTGCAGGTGCTCTGCATCGAGGTCGAAATCTCCCTCGATGAAGCAGATGCTGCTACCTCGCTGCCGATGGCGATCGAGTTCACCACCTAACTCCTGAAGCGAGCGCATCTTGCGCCTGACACCACCTTGACCGCGCAGTGCAATCGCAAGTTCGTTCTTTGGTATGACGGTTGCCCCCTGCTTGGTTACCTCCAAAGACGCCGCAATGTTGGCAACCGACGCGGCATCAACGGGGCGCACTCCCGCCGTCCACAGGCACCCGAAGGTCGCCAAGACGACATCGCCCGCACCAGTTACGTCATAGACTTCGCGAGGGGTGGTACCGATGTGGGTCGCGGCCCCGCTGCGCTCTGAAAGAAACATTCCATCGCGATCCAGGGTGATCAACGCGGCCGTCAAGTCGAACCGCTCGACCAATCTCTTTGCTGCCACCGGCCAATCTTGGGCGGCGGCGCAGCTGAGTCCGGTCGCGCGCTGAGCTTCAAATCGATTCGGCGTCAGTGCCGTGGCGCCTTGGTAGATTGAGAAGTCGTCCGTGCGCCTGGGGTCCACGATGACCGGTTTCTGCTGACGCCGCGCGAGCCGAATAGTTTCCGCGAGCAGGCGCGCCGTCAGCACACCTTTATCAATGTCACATACCAGCACTCCATCGGCGGCGTCTATTTCAGGACCCAGCCTTCTGAGCAGAGCAGCCTCGGTTTCCCGGTCCACCGGGCTAACATCCTCCCGGTCAACGCGCAGCATCTGCTGGACTCCGCGTTGCACCGATTGTGCTGCTCCGAGCATGCGCTCCTTGACGATGGTGGGACGCCCAGCCACCTGAAGAAGGGAGTCACACCCCAGACCCAACTCTGCAGCGAGCCGAGCAAGCACCTGTCCATCAGCGTCGGCGCCGATCACACTGAGCAAGTGCGCCTCGGCACCTAGCGCGCGAACGCTTGCGGCTACAAATGCAGCGTTACCCAGACGTTCGTCGATACGGTTCAGATGCAAAACCGGAATCGGCGCCTCGGGGGACACGCGCTCAACCGTTCCCCACAAATATCGATCCAAAACAACCTCGCCCACCACGAGTAGTCGCCTGGCTCGCTGTTTCGGATCGGTTCCCAGAGCGTCCAGCGCGAGCCTCATATCCGGGTTGTTCAAACCGGACAGGATAGACTTTCCCGGACCACGAGAGGCGCTCCGGTTGGAATATTTCCGGCGCGAACCATACTTGGCTGATTGGCCCACTTCGTCGGTCGTGGTGCGGTCTTGACCGCTAAAGTCTCTGGTCATTCCGGCCGTTGGAGAAGTCTGGCGCCTTCGGTTCGGGCCAAGATGCCAGGTCGGGCTTGAGGTGGTGAGACCTTGCGCGCCTCTGATCCTCCATCCACTTCTCAATCAGCTCGCGCTTGAAGCGCCAGTCCGACCCGATCCTGAATGCCGGAAGCTTTTCCCTTTTGATGAGGCGATAGATGCTGGACCTGCTGCACCGCAGATAGGCGGCGAGCTCAGTGATGGTCATGACGTCCGGATCGGCAGGTGGCGGGTTTTTCGTGCGCGGAGCCATCGATCATGTCACCCCGACGAATCAAGAATGCCTTGGGCGGTGGAAATCTCGACCATGCCCTTCAGGAGACAAAGTGTTCCGTCATCTTGGGAGGCGGGCTGACTCCGAGAGGGGGGCCTGTGCGGTTGGGGCAGAGGTGACGCGGTCAGCTCGCCGAAGCTATCAACCGACCGGACAATCCGAGGCTACTCCTTCCACGAACGGAGGAGACATCGGTCTCGGTCGGGAGCTGAAAAGTGGTATCGATGAAGCGCGTGGAAACTCTTCGATCCGGCGGCTGGACGCGTAAGGGAAAGGCTCCGGCCGTATTTCACGTCGGTGAAATGAGGAGGCCGCCAAGGTTGATCGTCGGCTAGTGTGGGCGTTCTTTTCGACCGGTTTTTTCCTCGTAGCTCTCGATGAGGTGGTCTTGGACCAACCTTAGACTGACCCGCCACTGACGACCAACCCTGAAGGCGGGCAATTGCCCCAAGCGCACGCAACGATAGACCGTAGACTTTGAGATCCGAAGGTACCAGGCCAGCTCTTCCAAGGTGATGACTTCGGAGCCGGGGGTTGTTCGATTCGGGAAACTCTTGTGACTAGCGTTCGTTGGCCTGGCATCCTTGTCGGTCGCGGGTGGATGCGGCGTAGGCGGGGTCGCCATCACTGAGTCGAGCTTCCGATAACCCTGCTCAACCGATATTTTCTTCGAGCAGGCGTCTCGGCCGTCGAATTCCAGCGAGCTTTCTGAGCTCACCGTGACCTCGCCTTGACAGCATCTTGCTGGCATGTGCAGGACCGGTGAGTAGGCGTCCGCCCTCCCATATGAACTGGGCTGCATAGGTACAGTCCGCTCGAATCATCGCCGCACCACCCAATCATAATTGCGTTAGAACCTGACTAACTTGGTTAATTCTGCTCATACATTTTGATTATGGAGAGTAACGATTGTGACCATCAGAAGTGAGTAGTGGACGTTCGCTCGTCATTGTACGTCCGAAACGCGATCATATGATGGCAAAATCGCTCAAAACCAAGTACGCGCTACGCCTTCCGCGGAGTAAAACGGACGAATGCTGAGTGCCGAATGTTTTGCTGGCCAACTCAGAACCAAGCGGCCTGCGAATTTCTCGAACTAGACGGTTCTCTACCCTGGACGTTTATGCCCGGGCCGGATCGCAAAGGCTGCAGTGTCGCGGTTAAAAGCGGATCCCTGGTGGGACGAAGAGAGTATGAGCCGTACCTCAGACGCGCCACACTCCCGGGAACCGTGCATCAGGTTTGAAGGAGCATAGGCTACCTGTATGAAGCGACAGCGCGAGATAGCGTCCCAACGGAGGATGCTCCTTGGCGATCTTCCGCACGGCCAACCGGATCACGTTGGTGACTCGTAGTCTTGCACGCTCGGCTTCGGAATTAATTTTGCGGTCGCGACCACCAATACCCACCGCCCGCGCCAATTCTTTCATAAGGAATTCAATCTCTTGCTGGGCTCTTTCGACCCTTCCAGAGTCGCCGGTGGGAATGGCCTCATCCAGTTCTGCCCGCAGCTCTCGAAGCCGTTGACGGTAAGATGACTTTGACGTCGCGTCGAGGGCCGGACCGACATCGCCCAGATCGCTTCGGGTGTGCTCGTCAATGGTCTTGGAGTTAGCCACCCCACCGGAGACGCCGTTACCGAAGACGCGATCGGTCACGTGGAATTCTCTTCCTGGATGAGCCAAAAAATGCGCGATGTAGGCCAGCCCCTTGGCGTGCTTGATTCGAATCACCCGCCCCTCGTAGCCGATAGTCCAATACTCGCCTTCGCGCCGGAAAGTTCGCTCCGGAATTTCATTGGTGGTTAGCGACTGAGGGCCTGAGGCCTCTCCCGGATGGATGGTTTCCGCTAGGGACGACGACCGCGTCCCCCGAGCGTCCGGGCCCGGGCTCGAAGGCGTCTCACCGGCGACCGACGAGACTGGCACCCCCCGCTTCTCTCCCCGGGCGTCAGGGATCGCAGCATCTACGTTTGACTCGTCCAGTGCTCGGGGTTCCGGAGTCTGAGCTGACGTCGAAAAAGGCTCCTCCGGTGACTGGCTATCCGGGACCGCCGGCCCAGACCGGGTAGACTGATTTATCCAGAGGGCAGCCAACGCGGCCCGCTCAGGATCGCCGAGCCGCTCGGAAAGTTCGAGTGCGCGTTGATACGTTACCCTCGCGCCCGACCGGTCTCCGCACCTCGCCTGTGAACTCGCTAGCGCGAGCAGCAGATCCCACCGTTTTGCTTCGTCATAGTTTTGCACTAACTCGGCCGCCGACAACGCAAGTGCGTAGAGGCGTGCTGCTTCGTGAAAGGTGCCCCTCCGCATTGCCTTGCTGGCAGCGCGTCGCGCATATTCAACCGCCTGGGGTGCGTGGCCCAGTGCCGCTCCCTGCGCGAAATGATAGGCCAATTCTTCGAGAGATACGCTCGCGCCGCGGTGATAAAGAGTCTCCAGAGCTTGCGCGATTTCGATGTGGAGCCGGTCTCGGCCGGCTCCGCGCAGGCTGTCGCACAACGCATCACGGATAAGTTCAATCTTGAATTGATATTGTCCGCCAACTGGATCGATGCGCCGCAACACTTCAGCACGCTCGCTCTCGGCCATAGCGTCCACGACTTGCTCCAGGCTTCGTCCTGATACCATCTGAGCGGTCGTGACATCGAAACTAGCCCCTATGACTGACGCAATGGTCAGTATTTCTTTAGTCGTAGCCGACAGAGTAGCGAGATGATGATCCACCACCAGGCGAATTTGCGGGGGAATTCGTTCCTCCAAGCATCCGCGTGGCCAGTCCAGCAGATCGCTATTAAGCGTCGCCTCAATAAGCTGCGGGTTGCCGCCGGTCTTACGCTCGATTGCTTCAACCAGTTGCGGTTGCGGCATTCTGTGGGCGAGTTGCTGAATGAGTTCCGCAGTTTCGAGGTTGGTCAAGGGACGCAAGGCAAGATGACGCCTTTCTTCCGACGCCAGCGCTCGCCATTGCGGCAGAGCAGCCAATGACTTGCTCACCTCCAATTCCCGGTAGATGATGACTATCAATGCCCCGACGTCACAAAGATCGCGTGCCGCGAAATTAAGCAAGGTTAGGGACGGCTGGTCGATAGCGTGCAAATCGTCGAATACCAGAATCAACGGCCGGCCGCGCGCTAGACTCCTGAAGCTCGCTGCGACCCGATCGTAAAGGCGAAAGCACTCCACCTCCGAGTGCCGGTCGGCGCAGACCAATGCTTCTGCAACCTCTCTAATTTCGCCAGCCAGGTACTCGTTCCCCGATGACAAATAGGCACGACTCATCTGAATCCAGGGCCAGCCGGCGGGTACGCTCAGCCTCGCGCATCTGCCCCACAAGGTGAGCGCGCCGCGTCGGCTTGCGTTTGCCACAAACTCGCTGGCCAGTCGGGTCTTGCCTATCCCGGGCTCACCTGTGAGCGAGCAGATTTCTCCGTGGCCGGAGACCGAATTAGCGAACGCGGTCCCGAGTTGATCAAACTCTTCACGCCGGCCGACCAGATTGGCGACGCCAGAGGCGATTTCTTCCGCCCCGTCTTGCCTGCGGGTCATGGACATCGACCAACCGCACGAACAACCGTAATGCCTACTGAGCTCCGCGCGTCCACCAAGCGACTGCCAAAAAACATCTGCCTCCTTAGTTTCTGTAAAAACGCTGACGATTGGATGCTAATGCTGAATATCTCGTTAGTCAAAGGACTAGCTAGCGCGATCGTATCCTGAGAATCACTCGGACCAAGCAAAAGCCAAGGCAGGCGTCTTTGGAAGACCTTGTTACGCGAGCGTTGCCTCAGCTGAGGCCTATTTTGCGATTGTCAGAGATGGGTTAAACATTAACTTCGTCGTGGAACGGTTCGTTTCGACGACTTTTAGCTTACTGTTATAATCTAAGCATCAATTCATGCTAATCCACGAATTAACCTTAGCTTTTGGATGGTACTGGATAGCGGCTAGGCAGGTCCGATCAAGGTGACGACGTCTTACAAACCCGAAGTTGCTGTGCATACCAATTGATAATAAACGCCTACTTTCTGATCGCACTATACCATAGCCACAGATAGATCATATCCCCAGAGTCAGTGACTACCTGACGATAAATCTTACTTTATGGCGATGCTGGATATACTGCATTAGCACGGTGAATTGAATGGTTTCCACCAGAGTCAGTACCTAGAGCCTATGCGATACCGAGTTTCTACTAGCCGCACGAGCAGTTCCACGCGTGGCGCGAGTATCTGAGAAAAAGTATCGGCCTTCCGTTCAGCGCGTACTGCAACCTGAGCGAAGCGGATCTGGGTTTGAGAACCGCAAATCATGATGAGGCACTTATGTCTTTTTGGAAGGCTTACAGCTTGGCCTCACAATCCGCTCGAGTCGCTTTGAGGGTCGGCTTAGTTCTGGCTATCAGATGAAACCAGGCCGAGTCAGACGTTTTCTCAAGTCAGGTTAGCGAAGATCCTGAGAACGTTAAGATCGCGAGCGAAGCCAAAAAGGGACTAGGCGCTTTCCAGCCGGATTGACTCAACCTTGGCCCGGCGACAGAGCGCCTGCGGTCCTGTCGAATCGCTGATCGTGCTGGTCACCAAACAAACATGCGAATCGAGCAGGGGCTCTTTCGAGCGGGCACGATATAACAGACGGTCTTGCCGCGGTGCAGGCCCTCTAGGCAGCGAGCTTGCGACAGAGTGCTTCGGTCATCGAGCCCAGCGTTTTCAGATCCTGCTCCTGGAAGGGATCGCCGCCGGTTAAGTCGAGCTGGCGACCAAAAGCCTGCGCCAGTTCGTCTTCGACGAATACGATCAGGTTGACCAGCGCCATCGAATCGAGGCTGCCCTTGCTGTCAATCAGGACCGTGTCGCCGCTCTTCTTAACCTGTTGGGTCTTGGCGAGCGTATCGTTGAGGGTGTCGACCGCCCGGAAAATCGCCGCGCTGACCGCCTCGCGGCATATCGGTGGATTGTGGTTTGATTTGATCTTGTGAGACTTCAAAATCCTAAGCCTTTCCGTTTGTCGAACGGTTGCCGGGCTCGGGAGGTTGCGGTGACTCGCGATTTCGAATCGGGCGCAGCCCAAGCAGAAATTGTTGATAAGTTGAGGTGGCGAGCGGGACTCTCGCGATCCCGGCCGGTGCGGCTACGGGTGCTCTAACGAAGGTCCCTTCGGCGACATCCGCGGTTATCACGCACGCGCCTGCGATCACCGCACCATCACCGATCGTCAAAGTGCGCCCGTGGGCGCTCGCAATCAGGCAGCAGGGACCAATCCAGACGTTGCGGCCAATCACGACACGGCCCGGACCTCGGAGATGCGCAAGGATAACGGTGCGCAGGCCGATCTCGCTGGAATCACCGATCTCGATGCACTCCGGATACTCGTTCTCCAGGTACACCTCGTCGCCGATGAAAACGTTGCGGCCCACCAGAGCTCCCCGCCATCGATGCAGCGCCGGCCGCAGGCTCACGCTTCCCGGCAGGGCGCGCGCCGCGCTGTGCAGCACGCGATTCAGCATTCGCCGAAGCAAGGGCTTCGTCACCGCTTCAGGCATGACGCGTAACCAGGTCTGCAACCCGCCGGTCCTCCATTGTGCCGTCGCGGTCGGCCGCGGTCGGCTGGCTGCGGGCGAGTGCTTCTTCGACCACAGTCGTGCAAGCGGGTCCAGACCGTATCATTCGAAGATCCAGCGCAAAGAAGTTTCCGTCGTCGACTCGTTCCAGGTTTCTCTGCAGAAAGTTCATGCACGGTGCGTTCTTAGGAGTGGGAAGATACTCTGCCACCAGCCGCTCGCAGCCGCGGGCGCGCGCCGCGTTCTCCAGAAAGTGGAGTATCGATTCCTCGACCTGCCGGCCCATGACGCGGCAGCTTAAGACCAGGTCCACTACCGAAGCGGTCTTGCGTGCCGGGTCGAGGGCCAGCGTTCCGATTCCGACTAGTCCATAGTCGCCGAACCGGTCGGTTACGTTGAAAACAAATGCGCAATGGTCCGGGTGAACTGCCCAGCGCCTGAATTCCTGCGCCGACAGGCGGCGGGTACTCAGATTCATCTGGTTGGTCTTGTTGAGCAGCTGGGTCGCACGTGCCAGGTAGGCCTCGCTCAGCTCCGCGACCCGGACCACGACTTTCAAGCTGTACATCCAGCCATCCAGATCGAGGTCCTCGCGAAGCCGGCGTCTTTCGCGTTCGGCTACGTACATCGCGGTGCGATTTCGATCCTCGTCGGAAACCACCGGGGTGTCGAAGCAATCCAGGGCCGCCAGCGCCGAACAATAATAGAGGGGACTGGCCGGCCAGTCCGGAACCAGAACCGTGGGTAGCGCGGTGCGGATACGATCGCGCTCGACCGGGTTGTCGTCGATGAACACGGCGGCATCGAGCCCCAGGTTTAATTGCTCGACCAGTTGGACCAGGTTTTGCGCCTTGTCATCCCAGTTAATCTTCCATCCGGCGAAGTCGTCGGGTCGAAGCAGCATTTCCGGATGAGACCTGAGCGCGGTCAGCGCCGCCGCTTCGTCATTCTTGCTCGCGATTCCAAGCAGGATGCCCCGGCGGGATAGCGACTTCAGCGCCGCCTGGAAGTCCCGATACGCTTCCCCGACCGCATCGTGACCGCCTACCCGCAACGCTTCCCAACCCTCGTCCCCCAGGATTCCGCCCCACAGCGTATCGTCCAGATCGAGGACCACGAGCTTGCGGGCGCGTCCCTCCAGGCCGCGCAGCGCCGCGACCAAGTCGCAGACCGCGTGCTTGAAGACGGCCAGCGAAAACGGCGTCTTCGCCCCGTACCAGAGCCGCGGGTCGTAGCCCTTGTCGCCGACCAGCGCGCTCCAGCGCGTGGCATCGAAGACTCGAATCCGCGGATCCACCCGCGAGGATTCGTAAAGGGCGAGGTTCATCTTCATCAGCGCGACAGAAAGTCCGACCTCGGGATCCAGGTCGAGAAGTCCACGCCGCGCGAGCATCGGATGGAAGGGTGTGAAGCTTGCAACGAAGATATGTTCGACGCGACGGGGGAGCCGGGTTAGCGCCTGTACGAACTGTTGCGTCTCGGCGGCCATCTCGTCCAGCGAAGAGGCCTCCGTTGCGAGCCTTCGTCTGTATGCTTCGGAGACACCCTCCGGGCTCGCCCACACCACTGCGGTGCGGGTCGTTGCGGTCCACAGCTCGAGATCCTGCACGAGAAGGTGCGGCATCACCGGCCCGAACGGCGCGCATCGCGCGCGCATCGGCACGTCCGGTGCGGCTTGCGTCAGCAGCGTGGCCAGGTTGGCGGCATTAAAATCCGCTACCACCAGCACTTCGTGAATTTTCTCAGTACGCGAGGTCACTGACTCACGCGTCCTCTCTGCCGCGACTCAAGGGGGAGGCCTTCAGCTGAGTGGAGCGGCTCATCAGGAACCCATCTCGTTCAGATAAACGTTTTGCATGCGCCGCTGCGCGTGCGTCTCTCGCACCTCGGGATGATCAAACAGGTGCAGGATAAAAATTTGATCGATCCAGCGCGCATTCTTCAGCAGTCGCCGGGAGCGTAAAAACCGGAACTGCTGGATCTTGCGCAGCTCGTGCTCGGCATTGAACTCGTTGATCGCGAGCGACTCGCCCGCCCAGTCCGAATACTGCGGCAACACGATATCGTCGAAATACAGAACCGGTAAAAACAGATAGTTAGCGGCATCGGCGTCGGACAGCAGTCGCAAGGCATGCTTGGTCGAGGTGTAGTAGTCGAGATCGAACGCGGCAAAGCCAAGCGGCCTCTCGGGGGTAAGATTCGACTTGAGGAACTCGGGTACCGTCTTGCTTACGTCGCCAAGTACCAACCTGCAGTTGGCGGGCAACTTGTTCTCGAGCCGGGCCCGGTCCATCGGGAAATCGCCGAGTCCAAACTGTTCCGGATGGTCGCGAAAGTCCTGCGCCGGCGGCATGCCCTCTCCGCTGTCGAAGCCGGCGACCTGCACCGCGACACCGGTTTCCGCGGTGATCAACTGCGCGACGCGGCACATATTAATCAGCCCTTCACCAGCCGCGACACCGAACTCGACCGCCGTGAAGGCGGAGAGTCCCGCCTTGCGAGCCTGGTCGGCGGCTTCGAGCAATCCGTAGGCATAGTGGGGGCGCTGAACCAGATCGAACGCGATCCTGGAACGCACCCCACCAAACACGGCGACCAGTAAGGAGGCCAGATTCAAGTGCAGCGGCTCGGTCAGCCTCTCTCTGACCATTCGATTGCGCGCACTCGGTTGATGAAGAAACTTTTTTACCAGCATAGTGCCACTCCGTGGGTGCCAATCACCTCTGCGGTTGCACACGAGATTTTGCCGGTCCCGGTTTTCAAAGGATCCTCTCCACTCAATGGAGCGCCGGGGCCGGCGATCTGCGCGGCAGGGTCAGACGACGCTTGACCTTTTCGGAGGCCGAGAGCAGCCACACATTGCGGGCTACGTAGTTGTCACGAAATTCGGAAAGGTAGCGGCGCGCCGCGACCTTCGCGCGGTAGGGAAGAGATCCCGAAACCGCGGCGGCACCCGGCACCCGCGCGCCCGGCACCTCGATGCGCACTACCTCGCCCGGGTTGAGCGTCACTTCGCTGGCCAGCTCCGACTCCGAGACTTCAGCCTCCAATGCTTCGCCGTCGCACAAGATATGAGAGACCCCGGTAAATTGTCCGGTTCGTTGGAACCGGTAGGTCGTGCGGCGATCAGAGAAGTTGTGCAACAGAAACCGATCGGCGTAGAAGCGGACCCGGGTTTCGTGCTGGCTAATCTTTTGATGTAACGCCGTCTCTGTGAAAATTTCCGCCGGCGAGGACCAGGTCAGTTCTGGTGACTGAACTCTAAGCCGCCGCACGAAATCCGTCATCGGGCGACATCCGTTGCGGAAAAAGCCGTGATGCTCCACCAGCAGCGCCGGTTTGCCGACAAACAGATCGAAGGCCACCGGGAAAACGCTGAGCGGGTATTTTCGCGAAAACAGGGGACATCTTCCGTAGCGCGAAATTGCAGGGTCGAGCAGATCCCCGACCACCAGGTCGCCCGGCTGGTGGTTCGTGGCGAAAACCGAGGTGTTGAGCGCCGCCAGAAAACCCTCGGCGGCCAGCGCCTCGAGGGCGCCCTTGCAAAAGCCGCCTTGCGGGAAAACCATGACCGGTTCGTAGCCGAGACCCTCCCGCATCCGCAGCTCCTCCATCCGCGCCACCGCGGTGCTCGCTTTGGCGCGCAGCGCGCCAGAGCTGCCCGAACCGAACTCGTTCTCGGTGTGGTCGCAGCCGTGAATGCAGACCGACAGCCGATCATCACGGGAGCGGAACAACCCGATGGTGTCCGCCGAGTTGCGACCGCGGTTCCACGGTATGAACGCGATGGATGCGGTAAGGTCGTCGGCGTCGAGCGCCTCGATCAGGTCGGAGTAGCGTAGAAAGCCGTAATTCTCCCTGAGCAGCGGATCGTCAATGATCCAGGCCGCCCGCGGGTTCGGATTGTGCCAGCACCACTTGCCAAACCCGCTGCGCAGGAACATCAACCACGGCGCAAGCTGCGCGTAGAGCTCCGCCCCCTGGTCGGAGGGCGACGCGGGAGCGTCGACATCGAGCAGCTCACTTCCCGCCAGCAGAAAAACCCGTGACGGTCCACGCGCAAAACTCGCAAAGCGGGTGAGCTCACCGATCTTCATAAGCGCCGTGCCGCCCAGACCGGGAAAGCCATGCCACCACCTGCTGTTATTGTCGAGGCGAAAGCCGAGCCCGCGCAGCAGCTCGCAACCGTTTGGCAAATCAGTTGAAAACGAGACTTCGGGCTGCACCGGGTCTGGAAGCACGACGCATTGTTGTTCCGCGGTTCCAGTCAGCCACGCCAACGCTGCATTGGTCCCCGACAAACCGTCGAAGCCATAAAACAGCGCCGCCGGAAACTCCGAGATGAATTTATCAAGCAGGCCGCTGGGCTCGGGGAGCAGTCTGGCAAGCGAAGCCGCACTTGCGGCCAGGCACACAGGTCCCTGCGAATCGATCCGATTTGCGAAATCGCTCAGCTGACCGCCTTCGACATCGAGGAAAACCGCCTCGATGCCCCACTTTTCCGCAAGTCGGGCCAGCTTGGCGTCGGTTTCTCTCGAAAGCCCGCTGGACAGGACGACCAATGTCGCCGCCCCGAATCCAGCATCTCCCCGCTTGGACCAGCTCAATGCTCGGTGACCTCTCAAAGAGTCGTTGGCGCGACCACACTCGACCCCGCTGGAGGGCAGCAAGTGCTATGCCGCCGGAAAAAGCTCGGAAAACGGCGATATAAGCGGGAGCTTTGTAAGAGAGAACATCAACGGCCGGAAGCTTTTACAGGTGGCACCGCGCGGAGTTGTGAGCTGCCTTGTGCTTTCCCCGGGAGAACCTCCACACCCCCCTTCGCCGCGGGTTTAGTCGCCTCCCAACGTGGGAGACGTTTCTCAAATTCGACAATGAGTAGCAGAGGAGGTCTCAGCCGAGGGTCGATTGGCTACAACTTACAAGTGTCTTTTGCTCGTATGACACGATTTCTTCCTCTACCCGGCCCGGCAAAGTCCTCCGCATTCGTTTCGGGCTGAATCTTGCGGCGGTTAGCGTCGCCTCAACCTTGAGATGCGTAGTACCGATATGGCAATCCCGCGCAGGTTTGCTTACCATCGCCCCGTAGGGACCATCCGGCCCGGAGGCCAGGTCTAGCCGGTCCTGAGAGGCGGAAAGGCGCCCATGCCCGACTCCGAAAACATCTATCTGCAACGCGGGTCGATGATCGCGGAGCGTGCGGCTGAACTGGCTAAAACGCGCCGCGGACGGCGGATCGGCATCGCGGTTTTGGTGCTCCTGCTGATCTTCACGATCGGCGGATTTCTGGTGGTGCCGCACGTTCTGCGCCGCATACTGACCGGCCAAGTCGCGACCAGCCTCCATCGGCCGGTCAGCGTCGGTACGATTCGCTTCAACCCTTACACGCTTCGCCTCCAGGTCAATGATTTGCTGGTCGGAAGTCACGGCAACGAGAAGCCACTAGCGGGGTTCGCACATCTCGACCTGAAAGCAGGGTGGAGCTCTTTTTTTCGGATCAAACCGATAGTCAAGGAGTTCACGCTGGATAAACCGGCCATCAACGTCGTTCGCAACGCCGATGGCACATTCAACTTCTCCGACCTGCTCGCCCCGAGCGCAGAGCCGTCGCCGCAAGCGCCTTCCAAACCGCTCAAGTTCTCGGTGGCCAACATTCGCATCAACGATGGCGACGTCACCTTCGATGACGAAAAAGTCGGCTCGCATCACGAAATCAAGCAGCTCGAACTCGATGTGCCATTCATCGCGAACCTGCCCGGTAAGATCGATTACGTCGTGCAGCCGTTGCTGAAGATGGTCGTCGATGGCACGCTGATAGCTGTCCAGGGAGCTTCGCGACCATTTGCGGGCACCCGCGACTCCGCCTTCACCCTGACCTTCCATCGTATCGATCTGCCGCAGTTCATCAGCTACCTGCCGCCTTCGATGGCGCTCAAGTTGCCGTCGGGCGCGCTATCCGTCGATATGCTGCTCCATTTCCGGCAGGCCGATACCGGCCCGACCATCGTGCTCAACGGCGCCGTCGCGGTCGACCAGCTCGACATGCGCGATTCATCGAACACGCCAGTGCTGGCCCTCGATCACGGCGAAGTGAAGGTTGACCAGCTGGGGCCACTCGATCATGTGGCTTACCTAAGCGAGATCGCGCTCATGGGGCTCAAGGCAAACGTGGTACGCAATCAAGATCGCACGCTGAACGTCGTCACCATGTTCGCCACACCTCCGGCGCGCAAGGTGGTGGTCACCGCCGCGCAGGAGGTGGCCACCACCACGCGCAAGGTGCAGGCGGCCGCCGCACCCGCACCCGCTGCGCAAGCGGCCCAAAGGCAACAGGAAAGCTCGCCGTACGATGTTGCCGTCGACTCGATCAAAGTGATGAATAGCGCCGCAAGCTACACCGATCTGAGCGCAGGCAGCCCGGCCAACGTCGCGCTGGACGGATTGAACGCCCAGGTCAAGCACTTGCGGCTCAGCGGTCAGTTGCCCGCGGATTATCAGCTGGCGGCGAACGTGCACACGGGTGGCACCGTCACGTTAAAGGGCACGCTCCAGCTTCCAAAGTCCGATGCGACCGGCGAGGTGGCGCTCGATCAAGTCGATTTGCCGAGCCTCCAGGCATTCGCGCAGAGCGTGTTTGCGGGAACCCTAAGTTCGGGGAAGCTGAGCGCCCACGGAACCCTGCAGACCCACTTTGCCAGCGACCAGTTCAACCTTCACGCGGAACCCGCCGATCTTGCGATCGACAGCCTCGCCATCCAAGAGCCGCGTATGAAAGATCCGCCCGTGGCGTGGACGCACTTCGGGGTTACCCTGGATAAGTTCGATCTTGCGTCACGGCAGGTTGCGGTGAAGGAGGTTCGCAGCGACGGAATCAAGCTCTTCTTCCAGCGCAGCAAGGACGGCCACCTGAGTTTGACCGAATTAATGAAAAAGACCGAGCCGCCTCGTACGGAATCGCACCGCAGTGAATCCGCCAGGACCGAACGCGAGGAACGCAGTGTGGCGAAACCGGCGGCCGAGCCGCCCGCACCGCCGTGGCACTACCAGGTCCAATCGATCGCGCTGGAAAAAACCGACGCCCGGTTCGTGGACTATGCCACCCCGAAGGTGGTGCGTGCCCAGTTCGCGCCGCTCAACATCCATCTGAAGGACGTAACCAACGATTTCGCCAAACCGTTCGGGGTCCAGGTCGATGGTGTCCGCAACCGGCGCGGCACCTTCAAAATCGACGGCAACGCCGCGATCGATCCGCTCAGCACCGAGCTGAGCGTCGAGACCAAGAACCTCGACCTCTCCGCGATCAACAATTACGTGAGTACGAAACTGAATGCCCAGCTCACCAGCGCCGAGCTCACGATGAACGCTCACGCGGGCGTACAGGAGGTCAAAAAGGACTACCACGTCAAATATCGCGGCGACCTCGCGTTGACCAACTTTGCCGCTATCGACAAGGCTACCGGCGACAATTTCGTGGATTGGAAATCACTGAGCCTCAGGGACGTCGATGCCGCAATCGGCGAAGGCGCGCCGAAAGTTCACGTGCGATCGATCGCACTGGCAAACTTCGACGCGCGCGTGATCCTGAACAGCGCCGGCAAGTTGAACTTGAGCGATATCGTCGCCCAGCCCAATGCCGCACCCAAGTCGCTGACCCGCGAAGAACTGCAGGAGGGGGAAGTGCTGCCGGGCGCCAAGGCCCCGGTCCCGACCGCTACCCCGGCGCCCGGGGCAGCGGCCACGGCGGCGGCCCAACCGATGAACGCGGACCTCATGGTCGACAAGGTTACGCTGGAGGGCGGACACGTAGACTACACAGACGATTTCATTAAACCGAACTATTCGGCGAATTTGACAGATATCACCGGGTCGATCGGCGCGTTCGGGACCAAGACCCAGCAGCCTGCAGACGTCGAGCTACAGGGCCAGGTCAACGGCAGCGCGCCGCTCAATATCAGTGGTTCGGTCAATCCGCTCACCCCGCTGGCGTTCGTGGATCTGAAGGCCAATGCGAAGGGCATCGAGCTCACCCCGCTCTCCGCTTACTCCACCAAGTACACGGGGTATCCGATCATAAAAGGCTCCCTCAACGTGGACGTTCACTACCTGCTCGACCAGGGAAAGCTGACCGCGAACAATCACATCTTCCTCGACCAGCTTACCTTCGGCGATCGGGTGGAGAATTCCACCGCCAGGAACCTGCCGGTCCGCTTCGCGGTCGCCGTACTCAAGAACTCGCGCGGCGAGATCAACCTCAATATTCCGGTCTCCGGTTCGCTCTCGGATCCGCAATTCAGCCTCGGTTCGGTCATCTGGGGTGCCTTCCTGAACGTGATCACCAAGGCGGTCACTGCGCCGTTCACCCTGCTGGCGTCAGCCATCGGAGGGATCGCGGGTGGTGGGGGTGGAAGCGGAGATACCGCAACCCAGGACCTTTCCTATGTCGCCTTTACCCCAGGCCTCGCCACCCTGGATGAAAACGCAAAGAACGGACTGACTACGCTGGGGAACGCGCTGCGCGATCGTCCGACCCTTCGCCTCAGCATCTGCGGCCGCGTGGATCCCGACAAAGATCTCGACGGACTGCGTGAAGCGTGGGTGAATGATCAGATCCGCGCGGCGAAAGCACGGGACATCGGCAGGGACCCGCAAACCGTGCAGGTAACCCAGGGCGACTACGACAGGTATCTCGAGCGCGCCTATTACAAGGCCAAAATTCCCAAGCCGCGCAACGTGGTCGGGCTGGCCAAAGAGGTTCCCCGCGACCAGATGAAAAAGCTCATGATCGAGAATGCACCGGTGAGCAAGGACGATTTGCCGAAACTTGCCGACGGGCGCGCCGCCGCGGTGCACCAATACCTCATTGCGACCATACCGGCGGACCGACTATCAGTCGTGGCACCGAAACTCAACGCCGACGGCATCACCAGCGGCGCGACGACCCGCGCCGATCTGTCGATGGCGCTGAAATAAATCTCACCGTCAGCTCGATGCCGGATAGTGGACCCCGGTGAGCCGCTCGGAGACCTCCCATAGACGCGCGGCGGCTGAGGCATCGCTGGCGGCGCTGCTGCGCCCCACCTTGGCGGGCGTTCCCCACAACTCGCCCAACCCGGCAGGCCCGATATAGTCGCCGCCCCGCACTTCGGGCGAGGTCGCGGCATACAGGGTCGGCAGCGCTCCCATGGCTGCGTTTTGCGCAAACAGGCTGTTTGCGACCGCCATGAGAGATTCCATTATCGAGGACCCTGCCATCCTGGGTCCCGCCGCCTGCAGATTGGTGGCGGCGTAGCCCGGATGACATGCGACGCTTATCATGCGCGTGCGTGCCTTTTCGAGGCGGCGCTGCAACTCCAGACAGAACAAGAGGTTGGCGAGCTTGCTTTGCCCATAAGCGAGCCACTTGCGATACCCGTGCTCCCAATTCAAATCGTCAAACCGAATCGACCCTATCCTATGGGCGCCGCTGCTCACCGTGACCACCCGCGCATCCTCTGTGGCCAACAACCTATCGAAGAGCAAACCGGTGAGCGCGAAATGACCGAAGTGGTTGGTGCCCATCTGCATCTCGAAGCCGTCGGCCGTACGCCGATAGGGAATTGCCATCACACCGGCGTTGTTACACAGGATATGGAGCCGGTCATGATTTTTTTTAAACGCGTCGGCGAACGTGCGCACCGAACCCAAGCTGGCCAGGTCGAGCTCCGTCGCCTCGACCGCGGCATCGGGATAAGCAGCCTTGATCTGCGCGACCGCCGCGCCCGCCTTTTCCATGCTGCGGCAGGCCAATATCACGGCGGCCCGGTGGCGACTGAACTCGAGTGCGGCCTCATAGCCGATGCCGCTATTTGCACCGGTGACAATGATGGTCTTGCCCGACAGATCCGGAAGGTCGGCTGCGGTCCAGTTGGGATTGGCCATCGAGATTTCCTCCCGCGCAGAGACAGCTTAAGACCTCCCCGCGCGTTGCCAGCCCTTTTTCCTCATTCGGCGGCAGGATAAAGGACGAGTTGCGTGCACCGGAACAGGGCGAGGGTTTTTCCGGTCTCCAGGGTAATGACGGTCGCGTCCCACACCTGGGTGGTGCGGCCGCC
>JAFAHS010000531.1 GCA_019237115.1 Deltaproteobacteria bacterium | reverse complement strand
AAGGAACGCCGACCCCTTGCCAAGATTCTCCGCCCGACTTATTTCGATGGCCTGTCGGTCGTCCCAGCCAATCTGGAGCTGGCGGAATTTGAACATGAGTCGGCGCTCCAGGGAGGGGCTTTCTTCAGCGGACTCCTGGAAGCCCTGGCATCGGTCGAGGCCGGCTTCGACATCGTGATCATCGATTGCCCGCCCCAGCTCGGCTTTCTAACCCTGGCCGCCTTGTGTGCCGCCACCTCCATCCTGATAACCATCCACCCTGAAATGCTCGACCTCGCCAGCATGGACCAGTTCTTGTTGATGACGGCGGACTTCCTCACCGTGGTTCGCCGGGAAGCCGGCGCCGACCTCAGCTACGATTTCTTCCGCTATGTGATCACGCGCCACCAGACCAACGACTCGCCGCAAGCTCAGATTATCGGCTTCCTGCGATCCCTCTTCGGAGAGCGAGTGCTCACTAACGTCGCTTTACAATCCGCTGCGGTCAGCGATGCGGGCCTTAGTAAACAGAGCATCTACGAAGTGGTCCGGGACAAGAATTTCTCGCGCGAAACCTACGCTCGAGCGCTGGAATCCTTCGACTCGGTAAATGGGGAAATCGAAACCTTGATCAAGAAAGCCTGGAATAGAGTATGAGCCGCAAAGACACCTTGGCCGACTTCCTGAGCGGCCATGATAATCCCGAACCCCAGAGCACGGACAATGCTGAGCAACCAGTAAGGCACCGGACCGCGAGCTCCGTTAAATCCCTGACCTCTTCCTTGCGGCTCTTGAACGCCGACGCCCAACGCGCCAGGAGCCTAGAACAGCAGATCTCCGAAGGCTCACAGGTGGTGGAGCTGGATCCCGCTATCCTGGACCGTTCCTTTATCAGCGACCGGATCTCCGTTGCCGGCGACCCGGACTTCGACGCCCTGGTAGAAAGCATCAAAGTCAACGGTCAATTGGTTCCGATCCTGGTGCGCCCCCACCCCGACCAAGCCGGCCGATGGCAAGTGGCCTACGGGCACCGCCGGGTCCGCGCGGCCGAGCTCCTCCAAGTGAAGGTCAAGGCGGTGGGCCGCGAGCTAACCGACGAAGAGCTCGTCCTGGCCCAAGGCAAAGAAAACTCGGAGCGCCGCGATCTGAGTTTTATCGAACGCGCTTCGTTCGCGATGCATCTGGAAGACCGGGGCTTTGCTCGGACCGTCATCATCGCCGCGCTTTGCGTGGACAAGACTGAAGTCGCGAAGCTGATCTCGGTCGCGCGCGCAGTGCCCGCCGAGGTTGTGCGCGCGATTGGCCCGGCGCCCAGAGCCGGCCGACCCCGGTGGCTCGCTCTTTCCAAGTTGATTAGCGAGCCGGGCAACCAGAAACGTCTCCAATCCATCCTCGCCTCCGAATCCTGGCAGTCCATGACGAGCGACCGCCGGTTTGAGCACCTCATCGCGGCCTTCTCGGAGGCCCCGGTGAACGACCTTGCTCGCGAACACTGGAACGATCCCAGCGGCCGGCGGCTCGTGACCATCAAACGGGAACAGATCCGCACCACCTTCGTTTTTGACGAACGCCTGGAGCCCAGCTTCGCGCAACACGTAGCGTCCTGCTTAGATACCCTGTACCGCGATTTCAAGGGAGGGGGAGGGGAGTGAACGGTGATCCACCGCCGTCGCGCGGACGAGGGAATTATCGGGATTGAATAATACCACATATGTGGTAATGCTCCCATATGAGCGGAAGCGAGAAAGGGGCTTGGTCGACCTTGCGAACTCTCCTGGCGGAGAAGAATCTTACCGTCGTCGATCTGCATGAAATGGTACGCAAGCAGGGCTTCGAGGTAAATAGGAAGAGCCTGTACCGGCTTGCCACCTCGCGGCCAGTTCAGAAGCTCGACACCGCGATCGCCAGAGCGATCTGCGAGGCACTGGACGTGAGCCTTGAAGACTTGATCCAGTTTCAAAAGCCAAAACTCGAGCTGAAGCGCCTGGACCGGAAATCACAGCAGGAACTTGACGGGCTGATGAATAAGAACAACGAGGGCGGGCTGACGGAGCAGGAACAAACACGATTCAAGATGCTGCTTGATGAGGTGCAAAAAATCACGCTCTACAATTCCAAAATATTGTTGGATCAGAAGCGACTTCGCGAATCAAGGCACCATGAAGCTGTGGCAGCTCGTTGATGGCGTCCAGGGCGCGAGAGTTGAACCGCCGGAAGACTGTAGAATCTCGGGCGGGGCGTCGGTGTGAGTACTGCAGGGCGCCTCAGCCAGCGACTGGTATTCGATATCACCTCGATCATGTGATCCCGGAATCGCGCGGCGGAACCGATGATGTCGGGAACCTGGCCTTGGCCTGTCCTACGTGCAATTTCCACAAGTCCGATCATCTGTCCGGCGCTGACGAGCAGGGGTCGGATGCCGCCCCGCTCTTCAATCCAAGAAAAGATCGTTGGGACGACCATTTTGAGTTTGATCCTAGGATACTACAGCTCAGGGGAAAGACGGCCAAAGGAAGCGGAACGGTCAACCGGCTGCAAATGAATCACCCAGTCCAAATCGAAGCGCGGCGGCATTGGGTGGAGCTGAAGATTTATCCGGACGCACCGCGGCAATAACCGCTCAGGGACCGGGAGCGAGAGAAGCGAAAATATTGGCGTCAGTTCGCTACACTTAATGCCATGAAGCGCGGGTGCCGTTGACCGACACCTTCATCTTCATAAGGTCCACTGGTTCGAAGAATTCGCGGCTGTGCAAGAATACGAGGAAAGTGGTACGAGAACGGGCATGGGTCCCAAGACCGGTCCCAAACGGCTCCGTGAGCTGCTGAAGCAGGCCGGCATCATCCGCAGCCTCGGGGCTCACGATGTGTTCACCGCGCTGATTGTTGAGCAGGCGGGCTTTGAGACGGTGTTTATCGGCGGGTTTGGCACCAGTGCGTCACTGCTTGGCCTGCCGGACCTGAATTTCCTCACGATGTCCGAAATGGCCGATGCAGTTCGCCGCATGGCTGCGCGTGTTTGCATCCCGGTCATCGCCGATGGCGACACCGGATACGGCGATTTGCATAACGTCCAGCGTACTGTCGAGGCCTTCGAGGCCGCAGGTGCTAGCGGGATTTTACTGGAGGACCAAGTGATGCCCAAGCGCTGCGGCCATTTTGCCAACAAACGGGTCATTCCGAGCGAGGAAATGGTGTTAAAGATCAAAGCGGCCGTGAAGGCCAAGAGCGATCCGGATTTCGTCATTTTCGCCCGCACCGACGCGCGCCAGATGAACGGCCTGGACGACGCCATCGATCGAGTCAATCGATGTTGCGATAGCGGCGCGGACATCGCCTTCATCGAGGCGCCGGAATCGCGCGCTGAGCTGGAGGAGATCCCCAAACGTGTGAAGCATCCGCTGTTCGTGAACATGCTCAGCGGCGGGGTGACTCCTATTTTCTCGGTAAAGGAGCTAGAGCAACTCGGATACAAGATCGTGGTTTGCCCCATCGAATCGCTGATGGTTTGTGCCAGGGCCATGCGCGAGTTGTGTGACGCGTGGAAGAACACAGGCCGCGTGGACAAGCTAGCGACTCAGGCGATGAGTTTTGCCGAGGTAAAGAAATTGCTGGGTGTGGAGGAGTTCCTAAAGCTCCGGGAAAGGCTTTGAGGGATCCCGAGGAAGGGAGGTGGAGTGAACCGCGGAGCCGCGGGCTAACCGACGGCCGGGTCTTCAATGTTCCCTGTGGAACATTTTTGGGTTCCCTGTGGAACATTTCGCCAAGCCAAAAAAGCAAACCTCCCGTTCTACGGCCTGGCGATAGGACAGGAGCGACCGAGGCAAGATGGTGCGTATTGGCTTTGTTGTTAAATCGAGCGAGCAATCGCCTTACGAAGGAAGCCGCCCGCGCTGCGAAGAGCCAACTTAGCCTCTTCGATAGGCATACCAGTAACTGTCATCAGGATGGCGAGCTTGACATCGTTGTCTGTCCGCTTGAGCGCCTCTCGGGCCTGTTCCGCTGCGCAACCCGTTGCCAGCATGACGATTCGCGCCGCCCGGGCGATGAGCTTTACGTTGGCCGGATTAAGGTCAACCATCAGGTTCTGGTAACACTTTCCCAGGCGAATCATGCTCGCGGTCGTAAGCATGTTGAGCACAAGCTTTTGCGCCGTAGCCGATTTCAAACGGGTCGAGCCAGCTAGAACCTCGGGGCCGACGACAGGCAAGATAGCAATGTCGGCAATGTCCGCGATGGCGGACCCTTGGTT
>JAFAHS010000526.1 GCA_019237115.1 Deltaproteobacteria bacterium | reverse complement strand
AAGAATACCTCGACGACGCCATCGCGGCGGTCAATCTTTTGCGCTCGTGGCCCGAGATCGCGCGCAATCAGATTTTTGTCGCAGGGCACAGCCTGGGTGCAACCATCGCACCCGAGGTTGCACTTAAGGCGGCTCCGGTACAGGGGTTGATCCTTCTCGCCCCCAGCGGCCGAAAGTTCGGCGAAATGAACGTCCAGCAGATGCGCTTTCTGGGCGAGGCTTCGCACAAGCAATTGGACGAACTGGAACAGAAAGCCAACCAGCTGGACAACCACCTGATGCCGCCCAGCGAGAACTTCCTCGGTGCGCCGGCGTCTTACTACTACGATCTCGAGGCGCGCGACGAGGTCGCGATGGCACGCCAGCTCCGCATACCCATCCTCATCCTTCACGGCGGACGCGACTACCAGGTTATCGACCAGGACATCGAGCGCTGGCAGGACGGCCTCAAGGGCGTCGATAAGGTTCGCGTCGAGACATTCCCGGCGCTAAATCATTTTTTCATTGCCGGCACTGGGCGGCCCAACAAGCAGGAGTACGGCGAGCCAGGGCATGTCGATGTCAAGGTCATCGACGCGATGACCGCATTCATCGAACATCCGCCTTCCAACTGAGCGAGATGAAAGCCTCGGCGATCATTGTCGCGGCTGGAAGCGGTAGCCGGCTGGGTCGCAGCGAGCCCAAGGCCTTCGTGGAGCTCGCCGGTCGCACCATGCTTTCCTGGTCGCTCGCGACCATCGCGCAGGTTGCGGCAATCGAGGAAGTCGTCATCGCGGTTCCCGCCGGAAGGGAAGCCGCGGCGCGGCGCGCGGCTTCGACCCTGTCGATTCCGGTGAAGGTCACTGCCGGCGGCGCCGAGCGCCAGGATTCCGTGCAACTCGCGCTCGCGCTCACCTCTGCGCAAAGCGAACTGGTCGTGATTCACGACGCGGCGCGTCCGTTGGCAAGCGCGCAGATATTCGAGGCGTGCCTGGTTGCGGCCCACCGCGCCGGCGGCGCGATCGCGGCAATACCGGTCGCCGACAGCCTGAAGCGGGTCGACGCCGGCCGCGCGATAAGCGCCACGGTTCCTCGTTCCGACCTCTGGCAAGCGCAAACCCCGCAAGCGTTTCGTCGCGCGCTGATAATCGCCGCCCACGATCGCGCGATGCGAGATCACGTCGCGGTGACCGACGACGCAGACCTTGCCGAACGCATCGGCACCCGGGTCGAGGTGGTCGAGTGCACCACTCCAAACCTGAAGATTACCACCGAGGCAGACCTGGAACTGGCGACGGCTCTGCTGGAGCGGCAAAACCGGAGCTAAACCGGAGAGGGCCGGCAAGCGGGCGGAGCGATCTGGCTCTCTGACTAACCCCTTGGCGGCGAACCTGCGGGAGTAACGATTCCCTCGTTGAGCGACCCCGAGCGAAATCCTTTAAGGTCAATCGTCACGAACCGGAATCCTATCCGTTTGAGCTCGCGCTCCACCTGGTCACGGATTTCCGGCTCGAACACGCGCGCGATTTGATCACGCTCCAACTCGATCCGCGCGACTTCGCCGTGATAGCGCACCCGCGCCACCCGGAACCCGAGCGCGTGCAGGAGCTGCTCGCCCGCCGCCACCTTGCGCAGTCCCTCGGGCGTGATCTCGGTGCCATAGGGAAAGCGGGAAGACAGGCACGGCGACGCGGGGCGGTCCCAGGTCCGTAGGCCCAGCGCGCGCGACAATTCGCGAATCTCCGCCTTGCTCAACTCGGCCTCGACCAGCGGATGACGTACCCGCCGCTCGGCGGCCGCTTTCATCCCGGGCCGGTAGTCGTGGAGATCGTCGAGGTTAAGCCCGTCGACGATTTCGCCGATTCCGAGAGCGGTGGCCCGCGCTTTGCAGACCTCGAAGAGGTTGGTCTTGCACAGGTAGCAGCGATTGATCGGATTGGCCGCGTAGCCGGGAATCTCCAGTTCATTGGAATCGATCAACAGATGGCGGGCGCCGATCTCGGCCGCCATCATGATGGCGGTGTCGCGATCCTCCTGCGGCATGGTGGGTGAAGTGGTGGTCAGCGCGATCACCCGCTCGCCAATCGTGTCTTGCGCGACCTTGAGCACAAAGGTCGAATCGACGCCGCCGGAGAAAGCCACCATCACCGCTGGCATCGGCGCGAAGATCGCGCGGAGCTGGTCGAGTTTCTTCTGCAACTGCTCGGTCATCGACTCCCCGGATCAGATTCCTTCGGCCTGAAACAAGTCGGTGGTCAGATAGCGCTCGCCGGTGTCACAGAACACCACCGCGACGACTTTCCCCTTGCCCAGACGCTGTGCGATTCGCAGGGCCGCGCAACAGTTCGCTCCCGAGGAAATCCCGACCAGGATTCCCTCCTCGCGCGCAAGGCGCCGGGAAAATTCCGCCGCGTCCTCGTCGCTCACCTTGATTATTTCATTGTAGGCGTGGGAGTCGAGGTTTTTGGGCACGAAGCCGGCCCCGATTCCCTGGATCTTGTGAAAGCCGGCCTCCCCGCCCGACAGCACCGGCGAATTTGCGGGCTCCACCGCGACCACCAGCACCGGATTCTTCGAATGCTCGTGCAGGTAGCGGCCCGCTCCGGAAATCGTGCCACCGGTGCCGACGCCCGACACGAACGCGTCGATCTTCGGCAGCTGTTCCATCAGTTCGGGCCCGGTGGTCCGGTAGTGCATTTCGGGATTGGCGGGATTGCTGAATTGCTGCGGCATGAAGTAGCGGGGATTGTCCCGGCACAGTTCCTCGGCCTTGGCGATCGCCCCGTGCATTCCACGCGTGTCGGGCGTGAGCACGAGCTTGGCTCCGTACGCGACCAGCAACGAGCGCCGCTCCTCGCTCATGGTGTCCGGCATCGTGAGAATCAGGTTGTAGCCCTTGACCGCCGCAACCAGGGCCAGGCCGATTCCGGTATTGCCCGAGGTCGGCTCGACGATGGTGTCGCCCGGCTTGATGCGCCCGCTGTTCTCGGCATCCTCGATCATCGCCAGACAAATCCGGTCCTTGACGCTGCCACCGGGGTTAAAATTTTCAAGCTTGGCCCAGATCTCGGCGTCGTCCTTTCCGGGAATCCGGTTAAGCCGGACGACCGGGGTGTGCCCGACGAGCTCCAGAGGAGAATGCGCAACGCTGATCGGCATGCGGCAATTTTAGCGGTATTTGAGCCCGCTTTGCGACCTGACGGCACGATCCCGGCACATACCATCGATTTCGCAGAGCCTCGCCTCGAGCATCCACCGTCATCGTTGGATGCCCGCCCCGATGCTAGACTCGCCCGCCATGCGGTTGCTGGTGATTTTTCCAGGCGCGCTAGGGGACCTCATCTGCCTGGGACCCGCCCTGCGCGCCATAGCGCGCCGTCATCACGATGCCACCCTTGAGCTGATGGCGCGCCCGGAGCTGGCGCGCTTCGCGGTCGGCAGAATGGGCATCGAGGCCGGCCATTCGATCGATCGCCATGAAGTCAGTTCCCTGTTCCGCAACGATGGCGGGGCGGAGCCGCGCGCGCACGCCTTCTTCGGTCAGTTCGGCAGGATCTATTCGTTCTTCGCCTCAGACGACCACAACTTCCGTCGCTCTCTCGGTGCCGCCGCTTGCGGCGAAGTCTCATTTCACCGCTTTCGTCCCCCGGGCGATGGCCACCTTGGCAGGCTCTATCTCGATTCCATTGGTGCTTGCGGCGAGCCGTTGGAATCGCACATCGAACTGGCCCGCTCCGATTTCGACTCGGCCGCTGAAGTCCTACATCGGGTGGGCGCGGCGCACGGCAAGTTCTGCCTGGTCTTTCCCGGCAGCGGGAGCATGACCAAAAACTGGCCTCTTGATCGATTCTTAGAGCTCGCCAAGCACGTCTCCTCCATCGTGAAACCGCTCGCCATACTCGGTCCTGCTGAATCTGCCATGGAAGCGAGTTTTCAGGAGCGCCAGGTGGCCGCGCTCAAAGGCCTTGAACTGAACGTCGTGGCGGCGCTGGCCCATCACGCGCGCGCTTTTGTCGGCAACGATTCGGGGGTGTCCCACCTGGCGGCCGCGGCGGGCGCTCGCGGCATCGTGATTTTCGGACCGACCGATCCGATCCGATGGCAACCGCTCGGAGAGGTAACCGTCGTTCGTCGTAAGCGGCTCGACGCGCTTGCGGTTAGCGAAGTTTTGCAGGCGCTCCGCGCCCTCGTTGCATGTGAGGCGAATGCAGGGGAACCGGTGCTCGTCTGATTGGATGGTGATTTGCCCAGTGTATGATTACATTGACTGTAAAAAAGGCGTGGCGTAGCTTCGGGATACACGATTTCCGGCGCTTTCGCTCACGACAGCTCCAAAATCATGAACAGTTTTCTCAGAACAACGTTCCTGCTTGGTGTAATGACCGGTCTGCTGATGCTTATCGGCGGAATGCTCGGCGGACGCGGCGGGGTCGCGATCTTCTTTGTCATCGCCGTGATAATGAACTTCGGCAGTTACTGGTTTTCGGACAAGATCGTGCTCCGCGCCTACGGCGCACAGCCGCTGGATGCGAGCAACGCGCCGGAACTCTATTCGATCGTAAATGAGCTCGCGCAATCGGCCGGCATCCCGATGCCGCGGCTTTATCTGATTGACTCGGAGACCCCCAACGCGTTTGCTACCGGGCGCAATCCGCATCACGCCGCGGTCGCGGTCACGCGTGGCATCATGCGCATCTGCAATCGCGAGGAATTGAAGGGCGTGCTCGGCCACGAACTGTCCCACGTTATCAATCGCGACATCCTGACCAGTTCGATCGCTGCGACTTTGGCAGGTGCGATCATGATGCTCGCTTCGATGGCTCGATGGGGCGCGATTTTCGGATTGGGCCGGAGCGACGACGATGATCGTGGCGGAGCCCTCGGTCTCATCTTCGTCGCGGTACTCGCTCCGATCGCGGCCACCTTGATTCAACTCGCGATTTCGCGCACCCGCGAGTACCAGGCCGACGCCAGCGGCGCCCGCCTGACCCACAATCCCCACTATCTGGCGAGCGCGCTCCATAAGCTGGAAGTCTCCAACGAGAGAGACCCCCTCGATGCAAGTCCCGCCACGGCTCATCTGTTTATCGTCAATCCGCTGAGCGCGCAGGGAATTGCCCGGCTGTTCTCAACCCATCCGCCGATCGAGGAACGGATTCGCCGCCTCGAACAGATGACGATCACCTCCTAGCTGGCCAACCATGGCGTCGGAAGAGAAAGACAAGGGCTTTACAGTTCAGGACCGACGGCGCTTCTCCGCCGAAGGCGAAGCCAGGGCCGAAGGCCGGGAAGAAAGCACCCCCGCGCCGGCCGCTGCATCCGCGCCGCCCGAGGCTGCGCCCGGCGAACCGCGGCGAGCTCCGGAGCCAGGGCCCCATGGGGAGCTGGAAGTTACCTTCACCACCTTCATGGTGGGTCTCTCGACCCAGGCGCTGGCCGCGTTGGGCGAGATCTCCGACCCGGTTTCGGGCGCGCGCAGCAAAGATCTGCATGCGGCGCAGCAGCTAATCGATATAATTGGAATGTTGCGGGAGAAAACCCGTGGCAATCTCGATTCCGACGAAGATGGACTGATCGAAGCGATACTCTTCGACCTTCGTATGAAATACGTTGAACTCGCTAGACAATCGGCCCGGTAAGGTCCCGGCGTCGCCTCTTTTTTTTTGCAAATGCAGTTTAAGCTGATTCGATGGTTTCCGGCGGTGGCCGTGTCGGCCGCGCTGGTTTTTTTCACTGCTGCCGGTTCCGCCTCCGAAGTACAATTCTGGACCGACACCCCGGAAAGCGGCCACGTGGCCAAGGCCCAGACGCTCCCCGACTTCGTTGATCTCGCCGCCAAGCTAAGTCCCGCCGTGGTCAACATCTCGACCGAGGGGACCGAGCAGGGTGGCGGTGAGGGAGAGTTCCCGGTTCCCTACGGCCATCAGCACAGCAAATCGCTGGGTTCCGGGTTTATCGTTTCCAAGGACGGTTACATCCTTACCAATGATCACGTGATCGAGAATCCCAACAAGGTGACGGTCACGCTGCAGGACGGCCGCAACTACACTGCCAAGGTCATTGGTGGCGACAACAAGACCGACGTGGCGTTGCTCAAAATCGATGCGGGCCACGAGCTGGCGGTTGCCCCACTGGGAAATTCCGACGATCTCAAGGTCGGTCAGTGGGTGATGGCAATTGGTAATCCGTTTGGCTTCGATCACACCGTGACCGTGGGCGTGGTCAGCGCCAAAGGCCGCTTCCTTCCCGATAGCGTCGACCAGTTCATACAAACCGATGCGTCAATTAATCCGGGGAACTCGGGCGGCCCGCTCATCGACCTGAGCGGCGGCGTGGTGGGAGTCAACGCCGCCATCTATACGAGCACCGGCAGGAGTATGGGCATCGGCTTTGCCATCCCGATCAACCTGGTCAAGGAAGAACTTTCCGAGCTCCGCGACCACGGCAAGATCAAGCACGGATGGCTGGGCGTCATGATCCAGGAGGTCACGCCCGAACTGGCGGAGTCGATGGATCTTAAGGAGGCGCGGGGCGCGCTGGTCGCCCAGGTGCTCGCGAACAGTCCCGCGGCAATTGCCGGGGTTCAGAGCGGCGACGTGATCATCGAATTCGATGGTCACCCGATCAAGGATCGTCGCGAACTGCCGCTGCTGGTTACCCGAACGCCGCTCGGCAAGACCGTTACCTTCAAGGTCATTCGCAAGAAGCAGGAAAAGGATCTGGTCGCCAACATCACCGAATCCCACGAAGCCGAGGTCGCGGCCGCCGAGAGTCAGCCGAAGGTATCGGCAGGTACTCCATCGTCATTCGGGCTGCGCGTCCAGGACTTGAGTCCGGACCTGGCGCATGAGCTGGGACTCGATAGCGGCGTGGTGATTTCCGGCGTCGAGCCGGGCAGCCGTGGCGACGAGGTCGGATTGCAGGCCCGCGACGTAATCCTGGAAGTAAATCGGTCGCCGGTGAAGGACGTGAGTTCCTACCAGCAGGCGCTCAAGGCCGGCGGTAAGGGAAGCATCGTCCTGCTGCTGGTCAAACGCGGAGAGTCGACCCTCTACTTCGCGCTAAAGCCCGAAGCCTGAACGCGCGATCTTCGCCAATCGATGCCTGCCGATCCCAAGCCGCAAGCACGACGCCCATGGTCACTGTGGCGCATCGCCAAGATGCTGCTGCTGGTCGGGCTTGCCCTCCTCCTGTTCATCCTTCCCCCCGCGCTCTACTACTTCTTCACCTACTACCACGAGCTCGAGCAGGAAGTAGTGGCGCGAATGTCTGGCAAGCGCTGGAACATTCCCTCGCGCATCTACTCCGACTCAACCATCATCTACCCCGGACAGAGCCTTAAAGACTTGGGTTTCTTCGAGCGGCTCGCCCGCCTGAACTACCATCCCATCGAACCCGGCGAGGTCAACACCCGCGGCGAGTACAGCTACGATGCGAAGTCGGGCAAGCTCGAGATTTTCCTGCACAGCTTCCTGTATCCGTATCACGAGTTCGGCGGCGAACTGGTCGAAGTCACCCTGTCCGGAAACGACCTCATCCAGTCGATGCGCGATCCTGGCACCGGCAAGCCGATCTATTCGATGGAGCTGGAACCCGAGTTGATCAGTGGAATCTTCGAGGGCAACTGGGAGCAGCGCCGGCTGGTGCGCCTGAGCCAGATTCCACCCGCGCAGGTCGATGCGATCCTGGCCGCGGAGGATCATCGCTTTTACGAACACCACGGGGTCGACCCGGTCCGGATTGTCAAGGCCGCGCTGGTGGACCTGACCTCGCATACCATCCGCCAGGGCGGATCCACCCTCACCCAGCAGTTGATGAAGAACTTCTTCCTGAGCAGCGAGCGCAGCTACCGGCGCAAGATTAAGGAAGCCGTGATGGCCTACATCGCGGAGAGCAAATACTCAAAGGATGAAATCCTCGAGAACTACATCAACGACATTTACCTGGGCCGGCGCGGCCAGGAAGGGATTTACGGGGTCTGGGAAGCATCCGAATACTATTTCTCGAAAGAACCCCGCGATCTGACTCTCGGCGAAATGGCCACTATCGCCGGAATGATAAGTTCACCCAACCGGCTTAACCCGTTGCGACACCCGGACCTTGCCCGTCAGCGGCGCAACGAAGTACTCGCCGCAATGCTCCAGGACGGCTACATCAGCAAGGTCGCCTACGATGCCGCGGTCGCGGAGCCGCTGCGCGCTCGCGAGGTATATACCGAAAACAACGACGCGCCCTACTTCGTTGACTATGTAAAGAAGGAACTCGCCGAGCGTTACCCTGCGGGGGTGCTGACCGCCGAGGGGCTGCGGATTTTCACCACCCTCGATGTACACATGGAAAAGCTCGGGGAAAAGGCGATTCGCGGAAACCTGGCCAACCTCGAAGCCAGGTATCCGCGCCTGGCGCGCAAGGAGGAAAATCAGCGGCTGGAAGAGTGCCTGGTCTCGCTGGAGCCGCAAAGCGGCAAGATCCGCGCGATGGTCGGGGGACGCGACTACCGCCAAAGCCAGTTCAATCGAGTCACGCAATCGAAACGGCAGCCCGGCTCCGCCTTCAAACCAATCACCTACCTCGCCGCATTCCAGGAGACTCTCGACGCCGGCCCCGTGAAGCTGCTGCCAACCAGCTTCATTGACGACGAGCAATGGACCTGGCAGTACGCCGACAACATGAGTTGGTCGCCGCATAATTATAAAGACCGGTACTTCGGACGTGTGACGCTGGAACAGGCGCTCGAAGAATCGATGAATGCCGCGACCTCGAAAATTGCCTACACCATTGGACTCGATCGGGTACTCGAGATGGCCAAACGGATGGGCTTTGGCGATCTGCCCGCCTACCCATCAATCGTGCTCGGGGGAATAGAAGTATCGCCGATGCAGCTCGCGACCGCCTATTCGATAGTCGCCGACTACGGAATGTCAGTTCCACCGTTTGCGATCACCGCCGTGGTTGATGAGAACGGCAAGGTGGTCGAGGGGCACGAACTCAGTGCCGAACAGGTGATCTCACCGGACCTCGCATACATGGGACAGTTCATGCTCGAACAGGTGATCAACCACGGCACCGGCCATCCCGCGCGTCAGATGGGCTTCAAGATTCCGGCGGCCGGAAAGACCGGGACCACCAACGATGAAAAGGATGCGTGGTTCGCGGGCTTCACCCCCAACCTGCTCACCGTGGTGTGGACCGGATTCGACTCCAAGGAGGATCTCAACCTCACCGGCGCCCAGGCTTCGCTGCCCGCATGGACCACGTTCATGAAGGCGGCGACGGCGTCGCGCCCGGTGCTCGACTTCGCAGCTGCGCCGGGAATCGTCGAGGAGCGGGTCGATCCACTCACCGGCTACAAGGCGAGCCCGTGGTGCCCGGTGACTGCCGACGGGGTCTTTCCGCGCGGAACCGAACCAACCGAGATCTGCCCGGTTCACAAGCCCGGAGCGATCGCCGCCTCCGACCATGCCATGCCACGGTTGCCCGATGCTTTGACTGACCCCAACGACTGACGTTACCCTCCGCCTACTTGCTGGTTCACCGTCGACCAATTTTCGCTGCTCTCGTCCTGTTACTCTTTTGCGCTCCGGTGCAGGCGAGGGCTTACGGACCGATCCGGCGCGCGCGTTTTCAGGAAGAGTCGCTTCCGCAGGCGGATCTGACGGCGACTGCCACGCCCACGCCGACCCCGGAACCGGGCAGCGAAACCTCCAGCACCCCTACAGACACGCCGAGTCCCCCACCAACGACTTCCGAGGTGTTCCCGGAACCCACCGTACAGCCGACTTCAGCCGACCAGCTCCCGCCGCTGCAACCGGGTTCCATGGCGCTTTCGCTGCGGGTCAGCGACTCGTCCCTGCAGGACATCATCGATAAGGAGCAGAGCCCGGCTCGGGCGGCCTCGATGAGAATCGCGGAGCAGGCACGGACCGAACTGCTCGGGGGCCATCCGGACGAGGCGAGCCGCGACCTGGCGCGCGCAGTCTCGATCGATCCAAGTGATCCGTACGCATATTTCTACCTGGGCCGCGCTTACATCGTGAAAAAGAACTATTCGCAGGCGATGACCTTCCTGAAGCGGGCAGAAATCGGGTTTGGAAGCCGCAACCCGCTGTGGCTGAGTGAGACGCTCGGCTTCGAGGGCCAGACCTACGAAGAGTCGGGACACGACACGGCCGCGGCCGCGGCATATCAGCAGGCGCTGCAGGTGAATCCCGGAAATCTGATGGCACGGGTTGGCTACAGCCGGCTGGCACCGTCCGAAGGCGCTCCTGCCGCCGGCGCGGACGCACCGCCACCCGCGGGCGAGCCCATACCCGGACCACCAGCCTCTTCTCCCCCTCCTCCGCCGCCCGACTCCCCACCGCCCGCGGACCAGTGAGTCTTTCGTGCGCGCAGAGCGCTGAGTATGCTTTAGGTTTCTCACTCGCACGCCCGGCCGGCGAGGGGACTTGATTGGATTTGCAACAACTGGCTTCGCCTGAAACCACCCATCCGCGATGCTGATACTGGGAATCGAGTCTTCCTGCGACGACGCGGCCGCAGCGGTGGTCGAAACCGTGCGCGCCGGCGTCGCCACCGTCCGCGCGAGTGCGGTGGCCAACCAGGACGACATTCACCGCGCGTACGGCGGCATCGTTCCCGAGCTCGCCTCGCGAAATCATGTGATCACCCTCCTACCCGTGGTCCAACGGGCGCTTTCAAGCGCCGGGGTTTCGCTGGACGAGATCGGGGGCATCGCGGTGACACGCGGCCCCGGATTGGTCGGCTCGCTCCTGGTCGGCCTGATGTGCGCGAAAGGGATCGCGCAGGCCACCGGGATCCCGATGGTCGGGGTCAACCACATCGAGGGACATCTGCTTGCCCCGCTGCTCGAAAACGAAATCGCCATGCCCTACCTCGCGCTGGTGGTTTCGGGCGGGCACACCGCCCTGTTCTCGGTCGAGGACTACGGGCGATATCGGAAAATCGGATCCACGCGCGATGACGCGGCCGGCGAGGCCTTCGACAAAGTCGCCAAGCTGATGGGACTTGGATATCCAGGCGGCAAGGTCATCGACGATCTCGCCAAACACGGCAACCGTCGCAGCGTCAGAATTCCGCGTGCGCGCGTGAAGGGCGCCCCGCTGGATTTCAGCTTCTCGGGGGTAAAGACCGCCGTCGCGACCTTCCTGCGCAGCCACGATGCGCGTGCCACCCGCACCGAAGACCTGGCCGCGTCCTTCCAGGAAGCGATCGTTGACATGCTGGTCGCGCCGACCCTGGCAGCGGCCCGGGAAACCGGTGCGAGCGTCATCGCCCTGACCGGCGGGGTAGCGGCTAACTCGCGCCTGCGCGAGTGTCTCGCCGCGGCGGCCGCCGACGAAGGTCTCAAAGTGATCGCGCCCTCCCTCGGATACTGCACGGACAACGCCGCCATGATCGCGCTGGCGGGCGGCTGGCGACTCCTGCAGGGCGGCTGCGACGATCTGACCATCGACGCGGCAGCGAACCTTCCACTCTAAATCCGGGGGGCAGTCCGTGACGCTGTTTTCCGCCCGTCGATAGGCAGCCCAATCTGTTCCAGGCGATTGGCGCCATCTTGCCGACTCTCACGATTTCCGACGCTCTGTTCCTTTCCACCGAAGACGGTTGACGATACGGTTAAGCCAACCATGTCGCCACCAAACCTCCGCCCGCTCCGCACGGCCGAGCGCCGAGCGGCGCGCGCCGGCGCCGCGCTGACCGCAATCGGGGTCCGCCCCCGCAAATCGCGCGGTCAGAATTTTCTCGTGCAGGTGGCGGTAGCAAACCGCATCGTCGACGCCGCACACGTGGGCCCCGAGGACCGCGTGCTGGAAATCGGCCCGGGCCTCGGAATCTTAAGCGAACGCATCGCCGCGCATCGACTCTCGAAACTCACGCTGGTCGAGCTCGAACCTTCGCTCGCCACGCAACTCGAACAACGCTTCGCGGGTGATCGCCGCGTGCGCATAGTTAATGCCGATTTCATGAAGGCTGATTTCGCCGCGCTCTGCGAGCGCGCGCCGAGCAAGGTAATTGGCAACCTGCCCTTCAACGCGGCCGCCGCAATTTTGTCCCGGCTGTGTACGCACCGCGCGGGAATCTCGCGCATGGTCTTGATGTTCCAGCGCGAGGTCGCCGAGCGGATTCGCGCACGCGCCGGGGACCCGTCGTACGGCGCGCTCACCGTCTTCACCGCGCTCTATTTCAAAGTGGAATCCCACTTCCGCGTCTCCGCCGGCAACTTTCATCCGCGGCCCCGGATCGATGCCGAAGTCCTGGTCTTCGAGCCGCAGCCGCGCCCGATCTTTGATGCTGAAGAGGAGTCGGCCGTGCTCGAAACCATTCGCGCCGCATTTTCCGCGCCGCGCAAGACCTTGCGCAATTCGATTGCGCACGCGCTGCGCCTGGACCCGGGCCCCATCGACGAGACGCTGCGCGCCGCCGCGATAGATCCGGGCGTCCGCGCCGAGAGGCTCCCGAGTCCGGACTTCGTCCGCCTCGCGCGCCACCTGCGGCCGCTCCTTGCGGGGTCCAATGCCTGAACTCCCGGAGGTCGAGTCACTCAGGCAAATCCTCGAGCGCAGCGTGGTCGGCAGGACCATCGTGGGCACCCGAATCGGCCGTCTGCCGCTGCGCCGCAAAGTCACCACCAACTTCGGCCCCCGCATCCGCGGCAGGCGGATCGACAAGATCGGGCGACGGGCCAAGTACCTTATCCTGGATCTCGACGGCGAGGACGTGATCCTGGTTCACCTGGGGATGAGCGGGAGCCTTACCTGTCGCGACCGCGATTTCGATTCCTCGGAGTTCGACCGTCGCCACGATCACATCGAGTTCAGGCTCGATGACGGTACCCGGCTGGTCTTCAATGACCCGCGCCGCTTTGGAATCGTGCGCCTGGTGGTGCGCATCGCGCTGCCCGATCTGCACGAACTGAAAGGGCTTGGCCCGGAACCGCTCTCGGAGGCATTCAACGCCGACTATCTCGCCGCCCAGGCGCGGGGTCGCAAGGTCGCCGTCAAGAACCTGATCATGGATCAGCGGGTCGTCGCCGGGGTCGGCAATATTTACGCCTCCGAGGTGCTGTATCGCGCGGGCGTACGTCCGACTCGCCGCGCCGGCCGCCTCAAACGCGAGGAGATCGTGCGCATCGCCAAGTTCATTCCGATAATCCTGCGCGACGCGATAGATCGGCGCGGCACGACGTTTCGCAACTATCGGGACTCGGAAGGCCGCCCCGGGGCTTTCGCGGATCGCCTCCAGGTCTATGGCCGCGCAGGGGAAAAGTGCTACCGATGCTCAACCTCGATCAGGAACGTGCTGGTAGGCCAACGCGCGAGCTTCTACTGTCCAACCTGCCAGAAATGAATAACCGCACGCCGTGCGCCGACCCGATATTTCGTCCCCCACCCAGGGAGTGCTTGTGCCCGGGCGCGCGGGGAATGACACGACTCGCGCCGGAAAGGAGAGAGCGGGTTCTTTTTAAGAATTGCGGGCTGGTCGGGGAATGAAGCGATTAATCCTCCTTACCGCAGGACTGGGTGTTCTCCTGGTGGCCTGGGGATCTCCCGCGCTGGCCGCCTCTCCTGACTGGAACGCCATCGACCAGGAAGCACTTCCCTATTTCCGGAGCTACCTCCGTTTCGACACCAGCAACCCCCCGGACAACAGCGCACCAGCGATCGCTTACCTCAAAAGTATCCTCGACAAAAAAGGCATCGAAACCGCGACTTTCGAGAGCAAGCCCGGCGCGGTCAGCCTCGTGGCGCGCCTCCCGGGGCCCTCCGACAAGAAGCCTTTCCTGCTCCTGTCGCACGTCGATGTGGTCCCGGTGGTAGCCAAGGATTGGTCGCACCAACCCTTCTCGGGCGACCTCGCGGATGGCTACGTGTGGGGTCGCGGCGCGATCGATAACAAGGCGCACGGTATCATGGCACTGATGACACTGCTTACCTTGCATCGCAATCATATACCGCTGCGGCGGGGGGTCGTGATGATGGTGAACCCGGATGAGGAGGCGGGCGGTGCGAACGGCGCCGAGTGGATGGCGGCAAATCATTGGGATGCGTTCGACCCCGCGTTCGCGGTCAACGAGGGCGGGGTGGGAACTCCGGACCCGTTCGGCGGTTGGGCGAAAGTTTTCCAGGTGACGGTGGCGGAAAAGCGCGTGTCCTGGCTGCACCTGGTTGCCCGCGGCCGCTCCGGTCACGGTTCGGTTCCGACCGGGGACAACCCTACGCTCATCCTGATCGACGCACTGGCGCGCCTGCTGGCGACGCAGCCTGACCCGCGCCTGACTCCGCTCATGGCACAGGCGCTGGCGACGATGGCAACCCACGAATCCTTTCCGGTCAAGGTCGAACTCGGCCACCTGGATTCGCCGTCGATGCTCGGCATTGCGATGCGCGGTCCTCTCAAACCCGACTACCTGCAGGCCCTGCTGCGCGACACCATCGCCCCGACCATGTTGTCAGGAAGTCTCAAGGTCAACGTGATCCCGTCGACGGCCGAGGCCGGGCTCGACTGCCGTCTGCTGCCCGGCACTGACGTGGAGGCCTTTCTGCGGCGGATGAAAACCCTGCTCGCGGACAAGCGGATTACCATCGATTTCATCCAGAAGCCTGACTCCGGACCCATCTCGCCGAGCACCGGCGAGGCGTGGGACGCGATCGAGAAAGTAGTCGCCCAGGATTTCCCCAACTCGTTCGTGGTGCCGTGGATGAGCTCCGGCGGCACCGATTCGCGCTTCCTGCGTGAAAAGGGTGTTCCCGCGTACGGATTCGTTCCGATAGTCCTCGACGTGCGCGAACGCGAAAGAGTCCATGGGGTTGACGAACGCCTGTCGGTGGAGAACCTGAACCACGGCATCAAGGCGACCTACGACCTGACCACCATCCTTTGTGCGCGACCGTAGCGCACGGCCCGGCTCATGAGCTTTTGGCAAGACTCTCGTGCCGTCGCTGTGCCCGGCGCTGCGGAGCGTCGCGCTGAATCCGCCTCCCGGCTGGCAGCGGTGAGCAGTGCGGTTTTTCCCCAGCCGGGTCTGTTGCGCGGCCGGCTTCGCCACCATCAGCATGCTGGCTGGGCTTGCGGCCCCGAGGCTTTCTGTCTAACGTAGCTATACAATAGACTTGAGGTGTGACACTCCGGTGTCGTTCAGGCGGCGGCCGCCATCGCACTCGAAACTTCCAGGCAAAATCCGCCATGAAACGTGACTCGCGAACTTTGGATTTCGTGACGAAGCGAGCCCTCGGTGGTCTTCTCGCGGTGCTGGTGCTGCCGCTGGTGCGGGTTGCGGCGTATGCGGCGTCCGTCAAGCCGGGCGACCTCATTTCGCCCGAGAATGCCCAGACGGTTGCCGATCTGGTCAGCCCCGGCAACTTCGCGCTGGTCAAACAGGGGATGCGGATGAATATCGTTCCGACCGATCGGCTCGAGTGGCCGCCGCCCTACAAGAGCGCAACCGAGAAATATGCCGCACAGGTCAAACTCAATGAGCTCGGGGAATTGTCCAACTACGTCGCTGGCCTTCCCTTCCCTTTGCTCGACCCCAACGACCCACAGGTCGCGACCAAGGTGATGTGGAATTTCAGCTTCCGGCCGCAGTACACGGACGATGCCGACATTCGCGATGTCGAGGTTTCCACTAACGCGCCGGCCACCACCGCCGGAGGAATCCTGGAGCACTTCACCATTGAACACTTTGCCTTCTACAACAACGTCGGACGTACCGAGGTGCCGCCGGTGCCAACCGATCCCGAAGCGACCGGACCCGGCATCCGTTATCGCTTTGGCGCCTATCCATTTCTCGAGCCGCAGGAGCTTCACGGCGCGGGCCTCATACGGCAGCGCAATCTCGATCCGACCGTCGACGACAATGTCTGGTTCATCCACCTGGGCCGCGCCCGCCGCGTCCGCGCCGAGGAACTTTCCGACGCCATCGCCCCGCACGTGGAAGGCGACTCCCCGACTTATGTCAACAACCTCGACCCGGACTCGTATTTCGGTTTCTCGGCAAAAATCGAAACCTACGACTACAAACTCCTCGGCATCAAACCGATGCTCGCCTCAGTAAACGCGGCGAATGTTCCGGCCAAAGCGTGCGAATTCGACAATCATCGCACCGTGTGTCCGGAGGCATGGGAGATGCGCCAGCTCTATGTAATCGAGGCGAATGCCAAGGCGCTCAGCTGGCACCAGCAGATTGGCAGCAGCGGAGTGACTATTCCGAAGCGGGTTCTGTATATCGATTCCGAAGGATGGTTCATCACCGCGTCCGACCAATACGACCCGGAGGGCAAGCTCTGGAAGACGATCGCCACCTTCAACACTTATCGCGATCGACCCATTCCCGATGCCAAAACGGCGATCTATCCGTTCAAACGCATGTTCCAGGTGGCGTTAGTGGACGAAAACCTGCAGAACGGCTACTCATCGGTCATCTACATGCCCGGACACGAGAGTGAAGATCGGGAATGCTGGTACGTGAACATGGGCATAGTTACCAAGGCGTTCCTCGATCCGCACAAGGCGGTGGTGACCAGCTACTAAATTCGCAACCGGTGAGCCGACCCGCGCAAGACCCATGGTGCGATACTTGAACCCGCAGCCCTGCTCGAGAAGTCGCGCACCCGCCACACTGCCGGGCGCGACCGCGTGCTTCGGCGCGCTAGCCATCCTTTTCGCACTGCTGGCTGGCGCATCGGCAGAGCCAACCGCCGATGCCGATGTGAATTCGAAGGCCTGGCTAACGCAGATAAACCAGTACCGAATGATGGCGGGACTGGAATCGGTCGAAGAGGTTGCGGTGCTAAGCGCGGGCGATACGAATCACGCGCGCTATCTCGTAAAACGGTTCGAGATTGAACCGCCGGACCAGGTCGACATTTACTCCGAGGACCGCGCCACACAGTGGTCAACCCCGTCCGGGGCTGCAGCCGCGTCGCTCAGCGATATCGCTCTGCGCACCGGAGCGGAGCAGCCGAGCGACCTCGAGAGTCAGATCCGGCAGCTCATCGACGACTGGATGACCGACCCCTTTCAGCGACTGCCGATACTCGATCCCACGCTGCACAAGGTCGGCCTCGGGGTCTACCGCGAAAAAGGTTTCACCAGCATAGTCCTGCAGGTGCGAACCCCTCCGCCGCCCGGAGTGGCCCCGATGGGTAGTCCGGAAGACTATCGGCTCGCCCAACGGCCCGCAGAAAATTCTACCAAGTATCCGATTATGTTCCCGCCCGCCGGGTCGAACCTCGGGCTGGTCGCCTTTGAAGGCGGCGGCTGGCCTGACCTTTTCACCAGTTGTCCGGGGCTCGGGCTCCCGGTCGGGTTGCCCATAACCCTTGAACTCGGCCCTTCCGC
>JAFAHS010000498.1 GCA_019237115.1 Deltaproteobacteria bacterium | reverse complement strand
AGTATGCTGATCGCGCCAAGGCATTCGCCCTCTCATCAAATCCTCGGTCCCGCCATAAGCGAGGCGGCTGAACCCCGCTGTTCTACACCCAGCGCGATCAAACTGCCGGATACCCTCGCTGGTCTGAGGCGCCGCCTCGCTAGATAGAGCCTGTTGCGAAATACGTTGTCCTCTCGTGCTCAATCTGTTGGGTTTCAGCGGCGAAAAGCGAATCCGATTTACCCCGGTAATGATTTGTTCCACTGCTCTGATGGCGAGAGGAAAAATCTCCCATCGTCCAGTCTTCACGGTCGGGATTACGAGCACGAGCACGATTTTTGGTTGCGGTTATGCCGCTTTAGGAGCGATGCAGGCTAATGGGCTTCCAAGCGCTTGTAGGCCATCTCCTGGTAACGTCTGTCTTGGGCGTAAACCGGCCTTAGCTCCGTCACTTTCAACCATTCCTCGCGTGCGGCGGCAGGCTCACCCATCATGTCCAATGCCTTGGCAAATTCAGCATGATGAACGATGCGCTCCGGCGCGAGTTCGATCGCGCGTTTATAGTGAGCAATTGCCTGTTCCTTGGAAGCTGGTGGAAACTTGCCGTAGACAATCGCGGTTAAACCTTTCAGGAGCGGATTCAAAAACGCCATCTGATAGTTCCATTGGGCCAGAATCAGATGCCCGAAATCGCTGTCAGGATTGAGTTGCAGCCCTCTCGTCGCTTCCGCATAGGCCTGTTTGGAATATTCGAGTTCTGTCTTCGGGTCGACCAGGGCGCACAGCTTGCCGTACGCGGCCGCCAAGGTGACTTGCGCTTCTGAATCGTCCGGCAGTTTTTCGGCCGCTTTACGCGCAAGGCCGAGAGCCATTTCGCCCAAAGTCTTCTTAGCGGCCGGATCCGTCTCGTCGTCCACCTTGATCACGTACTGCTGCGCGAGCAGTTTTTCGACCTCGGTATTTTCTGGAGAGAGTTTGTCCGCCTCTTTCAAAATGGTTATGGCGGAATCGGTTTCGCCGGAGCGCTCCATTTTTTGGGCGTCGGAGATGAGCCGGTTAACGTCTTCCGACCCGGATGCCAGCGCGGCCGCAAGCAAATTCAGGGTAATACAAATCCATTTCATCGCCGGCTTTGTTTCTACTACGACTTCGGGCTTATGGAAAGTTCGGTTCGTGGAACGGCGCCGTGAGGTACAGGCGCCGTTATTGCACGCCGAACTGCCGCAAGTGGCGCGGTGTCGTCGAATACGATCTTACCGTCTTGGCGGCTAACCCCGAGATCTCTCCAGAGTTGATCCAGATCTGGTGCTGCGGGCGCCGCTCTCAACTTGTTGTAAAGCTCTTCGAGGACTGCAACACCAGCGGCCTGGTCGGCGACTTGCAACGCGCGTTCCAGGGGCCACTCCACCTCAATGTTGCCTCCCGATTTCAAGATCCCGCGCATCGCGTCCTCGAGCCCGCGTCGGTTTTCGGTCTCTTTTCGAATTTCGACATCTGCCTGCAGACAGTAGAGCGCGCCCCCCCAATACGTCCTTCCCCAGGTATGCGTAAAATCCAATCCGCGGTCCCCGGCTTTGGGGAGCCCTTGTCCCATCGAATCAAACATATCGCCCCAGACTTTTTCCGGCGTTAGTTCCCCTGCACGCGCTCGAGCAATCGGTTCGACATACGTCGCCAGGCCTTCTTCGATCCAGTGGTGGCTGCGGGGCACCGATGGGAAAGCCAGGTGCACCATCTCGTGCGTGGTAATCCAGTCGTCGGCGAAGTCCGCAGCGGTTGTAGAATTACCAATCGCGACCCAGATGTGTGCGCCATCCCAGCCGGCGGCCCTCCCTGAATGAACGCCTTCCTGCTCGTCAAATGTGACGTCAATTGTGACTTGAGGGACCGGATATTGTTCGTAATAGACCGCAACGGCCTGTGCAGCGGTCTCGAGTCGGTTCAGGACAAGGTCACGCAGTTCCTTTGAAGGAGTTGGAGCCATGTTAACATCGATCGTAGCCCCTTTTATTTTAATTTGCGCATGGTCTTGTGCGCCCGCCGCGGAAATTAAACCTGCCCAGACCAGTAGCAATAACGCCTGGAAACGCGTTATGTGACCGCGGGTGACCGCGTAGCGCGCCAACTGAATCATCTCCATTTTAGAGCGTGCAGCGGAAGAAAAATTCCTTTGAATGAGCTGCGCAGTTCCAGAAGATATCCCTATGGGACAGGCACACCATTATTCTGTAACAGTTGCATGGACAGGAAATACCGGCAAAGGCACGAGCGACTACCGATCGTATAAGCGCGACCACGAAATCAGCGTAGCGGGAAAATCGCCGATAGCCGGCTCATCAGACCCGAAATTCCGCGGCGATGCCACTCGTTACAATCCGGAAGAATTGCTCGTCGGCTCGCTGTCCGCCTGTCACATGCTTTGGTACCTGCATCTTTGCGCCGAATCGGGCATTATCGTGGAGGCTTATGAAGATGAAGCACAAGGGATCATGGAAACGTCAGCCGACGGGAATGGTCGATTCGTGCGAGTAACCCTGCGACCCCGCGTTCGCATTCAAGGTTCAGCCGAGGAAGCCAAGGCGCTCCATCAACGGGCACACGAACTATGTTTCATCGCCAATTCGGTAAATTTCCCGGTAGACCACGAGGCAACAGTGGACGTGAGCGCCTAGCATAGGCAGCCTGCCGACGAAGCCTTGGCAAAGTCTGGTCCCGCCTGTGCCCCAATACTGCAGGACACAGGCGGGACCAGACTTCGCCAAGGCTTCGTCGGCAGGCTGCCTATGCTACTTTAAAAGCTGCATGCTGCCACGCCGGGTGCGCGAACATCGTGCAAATCGAAAAGCGGAACGCGGAAACGAATTTTCGCTTAATTGCTCGGATCGCCTTACAAACAGTTCGTATCCCCGTTAAACTAGTAACCCACCATGAGTTCCCTCCTTGGTATTGACCTTGGAACGTCTAGCGTGAAAGTCGTTGTTCTCGCGCTCGATGGATCAATCCGCGGTATCGGTTCCGACGAGTATCCAATTTTGATTCCCTCGCCCGGGTATGCTGAGCAGGACCCGGACCAGTGGTGGAGTGCAACTGTTTCCGCTGTCCGTGAAGCGCTGGATCGAGCAGGGCATCCCGAAATCGCGAGTATCGGGTTTTCTGGACAGATGCATGGCTTCGTTCCAATCGGACCCGATTCCGCGCCGGTAAATCCGGCAATCATCTGGGCAGACCAGCGAAGCGCTGGACTGATCCCTGAGATTGAATCCATATTGGGTCCAGACCTCAAATCTTGTGGAACAGCCCCTGCCGCTGGATTTCTCATCTCTAGCTTGTTCTGGTTCCAAAAGCATCAACCTGCACTGTTCGACCGTGCTAAAACATTGTTGATGCCGAAGGATTACGTCCGGTTGAAGATCACTGGAGAAATTGGCACCGACGCCAGTGATGCGTCCGCAACCGGGCTGTTCGACGTCCGAAACCGCCTCTGGTCCAATGATCTAATCGAACGCCTGAATCTGCCGCGGCCGATTTTCCCCAAGATCAACGAGTCGACCGACCCTGTTGGAGTTGTAACCAAACGGGCCGCGGCTGAACTCGGCATCAAGAGTGGAATTCCTGTCTCGGTTGGCAGCGCTGATCAGCCGGCGCAAGCTGTTGGGAATGGATTAATCAATCCGCCGCTCGGTTCTGTAACGGTTGGGACCGGCGGCCAGGTTTTCGTTCCGCTGCGCGAACCGATACTCGACCCGAAACTGCGGCTGCACACCTTTTGCCATGCGCCTCGCCAGAGATGGTATTTGTTGGGCGCCATGCTCTCAGCCGGAATGGCGCTGAGATGGTTCCGGTCAATTCTTGGAAATGATCGATTTTCCTATGCGGACCTCGATCGTATCGCAAATGAAGTAGAGCCAGGTTCGGGTGGCTTGACGTTTCTCCCCTACATCGTCGGCGAACGCTCGCCAATCATGGATCCACGAGCGCGGGGCGGCTTTGTCGGCCTAACACTCGGGCATGGACCCGCACATTTGGCAAGAGCGTTATTAGAGGGCGTTACATTTGCATTACGCCAGATCATCGAAACGATGGAGGAATGCGGAGCCGCGCTACCGAAGCTGGTTGCTTCCGGGAACGGCCTCGGAAGCCGGGTCTGGCGTCAGATGCTGGCGGACATTATACAGCGCCCGCTGTTCCAGGGCCAGGACACCCACGCCGCCGAACGGGCCGGAGTCGGAGCAGCAATGATGGGAGGAATCGGTGCAGGAATCTTTAAAGATTATGAAGAAGTCCGCAAACTGGCGCCAACCTTCGACGTCATCACCGCGCCCGCCGAAGACCGCGCGCAACAATACGAGCCCGCTTACCGCCGATATCTTGATCTGTACCCAAGACTTAAGAGCTGGTTTTAGCTTCGATAGTTCCTTTCGACATCGGAGTCTGCTACTTCCAGTCTTCAGAATTAACGGGCGAGTCGAGCGATTGCCCGTAGATAATCCTGTTTCCAGCGACGGTATCGCGCCTCTCTAGAATCCTTGAAAGGCAAAAGTTGTTGCAGACAAGTCAAGTTTTATTCCGGCATCTGTGCGTTAGCTGCGTGGCGCTTTTGCCTTTCAAGGATTCTCAAGGCGGGACCTACCTGGCCCCTGGAGTTATCAGATTTAGAAGGAGTTCCGTTGGGATGCACGTGCCAGTGAAAAGGCGATCGCAGCACGCTGGTCGTTCCATGGAATTTATCCCTCAACAAAAATTCGGTCCCGCCATTAGCGAGGCCGCTAAACTACGCTGCGCTACGGTCAGCGCAATCAAGCCACCGGGTACCTCTCGCTGGTCTGAGGCGCGCCCTCGCTAGGTAGAAAGCGAGCACCGCATTTACTTCTTCTTCGGCGCGATGAGATCGGTGATCGTGCCTTCGAACATCTCGGCGGCAAACGCAATCGTCTCCGACAGGGTCGGGTGCGGGTGCACAGTCAGGGCGATGTCCTCGGCATCCGTCCCCATCTCAATCGCCAGCGCCGCCTCGGCGATCAGGTCGCCGGCGTTGGGGCCGACGATGCCGCAGCCGAGCAGACGGTTGGTGGCCTGGTCGAACAGTAGCTTGGTCATGCCATCGTCGCGGCCGAGCGACAAGGAACGCCCGCTCGCCGCCCACGGGAACACGCCCTTGCCGTACTTGATCCCCTTCGCCTTGGCCTCGTTCTCGGTGATGCCGACCCAGGCGACCTCGGGGTCGGTATAGGCGACCGATGGGATCACCTTGGCGTCGAAGAAGCTGTTGCGCCCCGCCGCCGCCTCGGCCGCGACCTTTCCTTCGTGCGTCGCCTTGTGGGCGAGCATCGGCTGACCGACGATGTCGCCGATAGCGAAGATGTGCGGGACGTTGGTGCGCTGCTGGCGATCCACCGGGATGAACCCGCGCTCGTCGACGCGCACGCCGGCGTTCTCCGCCCCGATCAGCCTTCCGTTGGGACGTCGGCCGACGGCGACCAGCATGCGGTCGAACGTGTCAGACGGCGGCACCTTGCCGCCCTCGAACGAGGCGACCAGCCCGTCGGGCGTAGCCTGCACGTTCGTCACCTTGGTCTTCAGGTAGATGTTCTCGTACCGCTTCTCGATCCGCTTGTGCAGCGGGGTGACGATGTCGCG
>JAFAHS010000421.1 GCA_019237115.1 Deltaproteobacteria bacterium | reverse complement strand
AACTGTGCCGTTCAATATAAGCCGGCCCGCCTCAATCAAGATGGCGCGGCTGGCAATGCGTTCTGTTTGGGCCGTATCGTGTGTGACTATCAAGGCGGTCAAATGCTGGTCGCGAAGCACGCGCAGCAACAGCACCTCAATCTCGCGTTCGGCCCGCTCATCAAGTGCTGAACTCGGCTCGTCCAGCAGCAACACCTCGGGTTTGTTCGCCAGAGTGCGCGCCAGCGATACGCGCTGGGCTTCGCCGCCGGATAAATGCGATACATCCCGGCTGGCAAACCCCTCCAGTCCCACCTGTTCCAGCAAGTTGTCTATCTCCGAGCGAGGCAGCGCTTCACCGTGCTGGCGAGGTCCATAGCACAGATTCTCTGCTACGGTGCCCGGGAACAGGTAGGCGGATTGCATCACCATTCCCACGCGTCGCCGCAGTTCACGCGGAGCGAGCTCTTTGTAGTCTCGCCCGGCCAAATGTACCGTGCCGCCGGTCGGTTCGTCCAGTCTGTTAATCAATCGAAGAAAGGACGATTTGCCCGCCCCGCTTGGCCCCACCACTGCCAGTATCTCGCCCTGCTGCGCCTGGACGCTGATGTTATTTACCAGCACCTTCCCCATGACCACGCGGGAGAGATTCCTGGTTTCAAGAATTGTGTCCCCAATTGAATGCGCAGCACAACTAGTGGATACGGCGGCACTACTTGTGCCATCCGGACGATTGTTGCCTGTCATGAGAGTTTCAAGCTACGCGACCTCCACTTTTTTGTGCCGCCACCGCAAATCTTCCGGTTCCTGGTGTGGGGCTCAGAGCGTAATGCCGACTTTGGAGCCATTAACGAGCGTTTGGTAGACGACACAATATCGCTTGGTCAATTCCAGGAGTTTGTCTCGCTGGCTTGGAGTAGCGTTCGTATCCAGTGCCTGCACTGGTAGATATTCCGGGCTTGGCGGTAAAGAATTTATTCTGTTTAATTTAAGTGCTGCATCGCTTTGTCAAGGTTCTCCGTTTGACGGCTGTGCACGTGCGTCGGATACTAAAAAACGAGGGTGTCCCGGAGTCTCTGATTGAGAGCCTTTGTTCGTATGCGAGACGTCGACAGGAGTTCCTGGCTTCGTTTACAACCGCCTATATTCCCACTGACTGCCGCGCAGTAGATTCCGCTTCAGACAGATATTGCCTGAGCGCATGGGGAGTCCTATTATTACGGCGGAATGGCGAAGATCCTTGTGTTAGGGGGCGGTGTTATTGGGCTTTCGGCAGCGATGATGCTGGCGCGGCAAGGCCATTCAGTCACGGTTTTTGAACACGACAGCGAGCCTCTTCCCGCCTCGCCAGAAGAAGCGTGGCGCGCATGGGAAAGGAGAGGTGTCACTCAGTTCCGGCAACCACACTTTCTGCACCCGTCGGTACGCCATCTTCTTGATTCGCATTTGCCAGGCGTAAAAGAAGCGTTGCTCCGCGTCGGCTGCGTAACGTTCGACCGGCTTGCGACTATGCCCCCCTCCATCACCGACCGTATGCCGCGAGCGGGCGATGAACGGTTCACAACGATCACTGGTCGCCGGCCCGCGATCGAGTACGCCTTCGCAAGCGTGGCCGAAACGCAAATCCCCGTCCATCGAGGCGCCTCCGTTGAGGGTTTGTTGGAAGGCCCGTCGGCTAGGAAAGGAATCCCGCACGTCGCTGGCGTTCGCACTTTGGATGGTGAAGAGGTCTTTGCTGATTTCATCATCGACGCAATGGGACGGCATTCGAAGTTGCCGAGCTGGCTGGAGGGCGCCGGAGGTCGCCCTCCGATCGAGGAGGCCGAGATTTCGGGATTCATTTACTACACACGGCACTTCCGTTCTGCGACGGGGGTGATCCCGCTCTATCGCGCGGAGCTCCTGACCTATTTTCATTCGTTTTCTCTCCTCACGCTCCCCGGCGACGCGGGCACCTGGTCAGTGACCGTGTTCGTCTCCTCGGACGACCAGCCGCTGAAGAAGCTCCGCGATCCCAAGCATTGGACAGCTCTAGTCGCCGCATGTCCGTTGCACGCAGACTGGCTCGATGGTGAGCCGATCACCGACGTGCTCCCCATGGGCGGGATCCTCGACCGTTACCGGCGTTTCGTCGTGGACGGCGTTCCGGTAGCGACAGGGATCGTCAGTGTAGGCGACTCCTGGGCCTGCACAAACCCGTCGCTCGGGCGTGGGATCGCCATGGGCCTCATGCACGCTCTCGGCACGGTGGAAGTAATAGGACAGCACCTGGACAACCCACTCGCACTCGCGCTCGCACAGGACTCGATGACAGAGACGCGAGTGACACCCTGGTACCGTAACACGATCGAGATCGATCGGAGGCGGATCGCGCGGTTCAACGCGTTAATCGAGGGTCGGCCAGAACCGCAGCCGACAGATCCGCGCGCGCACATTGCCAGCGCCCTTCTCGTTGCGATGATGTATGACGCCGACCTCTACCGAGCCAACGCCGAGATCAGTTCACTGCTCGAGTTGCCGCAGGAGGTCATGGCGCGACCCGGCTTGGTCGACCGTATCATGGAGGTCGCCAG
>JAFAHS010000231.1 GCA_019237115.1 Deltaproteobacteria bacterium | reverse complement strand
AGGACCGGGCAGCAGCTGTATTAGCGTTGGAATTAGTGGGTTTTTTCACGTCTGGTGCCGTATCGGAAGGTCTGCAGTGCCGCAGCAGCTGCCACGAGCGCCAGGGCGGACCTTAATAGTGTAGGTCGGGTGGTGAACGGCAAGAATGCGGAGGAGCTTGTCTCCCTATCTCAACTTGCCCGAGGGAAATGGGTCTGAGCCATGTTGGTAATGTCGAAAGGCGCCCGAGCTTGGGCCACACTGAGACCTACTACGACGAAAAGTATGCCCGCAACGACTACTACAGCGAGGACCGCACAGTCGCAGGCGAATGGTTCGGCATCGCCGCGGCGGCGCTGGGGCTCACCGGCACGGCGGCTCGGCCGGATTTCAGTGCGGTCTTGCGCGGCCTCGATCCGCACACCGGTGTCGAACTTGTCGCCAAGGGGCAGGGCCGAGAACAGCGCCGGGCCGGTTGGGATGCCACTTTCAGCGCGCCCGAGAGCGTCTCGAATCAGGCTCTGGTGGGCGGCGATCCGCGACTAATCGCAGCCCACCGCGACTCCGTCACGGCGGCGCTCGGCGAGGTCGAGACTTACGCGCATGCGCGCCGCCATCACGGACAGGAGTGGGTCACCACCAACAACTTTGCGGCGGTGCGCTTCGATCATCTGGCCGCCCGTCCATCGCGGACCGGAACGGAAAAGAGATATACCCCGATCCGCAACTCCATACCCATGTTGTCATTGCCAATCTGACTCAACGGCCCGATGGCGTCTGGCGCAGTCTCGAACCGCTCGAAATTTACCGCTCGCAAAGCTGGGCGACGGCGCTGTACCGGTCTCATCTTGCCGAGCACCTCGGACGGTTGGGCTACGGCATCGAGCCCACCGGCCGTCGTGGCGAATGGGAGCTCGCCGGGTACACACGCGATCAGATCATGGAGTTTTCGAAACGCCGCCAGGATATCGAGCAGGAACTGCAACGGCGTGGGCTAAGCGGCGCCGCCGCCGCCCAGAACGTCGCTCACAGCACCCGGCTCCGCAAGGATCATCGCGACGAAACGGAACTTAAAGCCGAATGGTGCGAAAGGGCCGCAGCGATCGGTCTTGATTTCGGTAAGCTCGGCGCCCCGCAAAGACCGAGACCTAAGATTGCGGAACGGCCGGTGCGGGCTCGCGCGGCCGTGGTCTATAGCGCCGCGCACAACACCGAACGCGACGCGGTCATGGACCGGCGTGCACTGGAGACTATCGCGCTGCATCAGGGCATGGGCGCGATCGCCATTAGTGACGTGCGACGCGCCGTGGTCGAGCGCAAGCAAGGTGGCGAGCTGATCGAGGTAACTGTAAAGCGCCATCCCAACGGTGCCTACACCAGCCCCGAAATGGTCTCGAACGCGACAATATCGCGCTGATGCGCGCCGGTCTCGGCCAAGCGCGGCCGGTGGCTGCGGCCGAACAGGTTGTCGCCTGGGCGGCAGCGCGAGGGTTGGCCGAAGAACAGACCGCCGCGTTGACGTTGGTGCTCGATGGCGCGGATAGGGCGGTTAATATCGAGGGCAGGGCGGGAGCAGCCAAGACCACTACCGTGGGCGCGTTGCGCGAGTTCGCCGCCGCGCGCGGTTACCGGGCCGAGGGTTTTGGTCCGACCACCGGCGGCGTGCGCGCGCTCGAAGAGGCCGGGGTCGGCGCCCGCACCGTTGCCTCGCTGCTTGAAAATCGCATTCCCGCCAATATGGCTACACGCACCTTCTGGATCGTCGACGAATCGAGCCTGCTGGCCCCGCGCCAGGTCAACGGACTCCTGCGTCAAGCGCGGGAACGCGGCGCCGACAGGGTCATCTTTGTCGGCGACCAGCGCCAGCACCACGCGATCGAAGCCGGGCGGCCTATCCTGCAACTGCAACAGGCCGGCATGCCCACCGCCCGACTGGAGACCATCCGCCGCCAGCGCGACTCCGAGGTGCGCGAGGCCGTCGCCCTGGCCGCCGCCGAAAAGATGGTTCAGGCCGCTGCCCTGCTCGGTGAGCAGCGGCGTATCGTTGCGATCGCCGACTCGCAGCAACGTTATCGGGCGATCGCGCATGAATATGTTAGAAGCCACCACGCCGGCAACAGCACGCTGGTGGTAAGCCCGGCCAACGACGCGCGCCGCGCGCTCAACGAGGCCATCCGCACTCGCCTGAAGCTTCAAGACCTACTCGGGAAACAGGATTATGTAGCAGCTATTCTGGTCTCGGTGGACCTGATAAACAGCGGCGCGCTCAGGCCGCCAGCTATCAGCCGGGCGACGTTATCCGCTACAACCGCGGCAGCCACGTGCATGGCCTCAGGGCCGGCGACTATGCCATGGTCCGATCAACGGAAAGCGGATAACAACTACCTTCGCGTGACCACGCGCGACGGACGGACCGCCGCCTATGATCCGCGTCGCCTCAAGGGCGTGCAGGTTTTTCGCGAGGAACTGCGCGCCTTTGCCGAGGGTGAGCGCATCCAGTTCCGCCTACCCCACCGACAACTCGGCATCGCCAATGGGCAGTTCGCCACCATCGTTGCGTTCGACGCGGCTATCGGGACCGCTATGCTCCGGCTCGGCCGTGAGCGGTTATCGAAATTGAACTTGAAGTCTTTCCCGCATCTCGACCACGGCTATGCCCTTACCTCCCATGCCAGCCAGGGCGCCACGGTCGATCGCGTTCTCATTAACATCGACACGCGCAGCCGTGAGCTAGTCAATCGCAAACAGTTCTATGTCTCGCTCAGCCGCGCTCGTCACGGTGCGCTGATCTTCACCGATTCTCGCGAAGCCTTGCCGAGGGCAATTTCGCGCACGGCAGACAAGGCCACCGCGTTGGACGCCATTTACGCTAGTGCTAGTCAAATGCGGCGGGACACCTCGGCCACCCGAATACAACGGACGGTCCAGACTGTAACCCCAGGTGAGAGCATCAACAGGCCTGAGCACGCGCAACGCTCGCGCCATGAGCTCCGAATGAAGATGTAAGAGGCTTTCTCCCTTTCTCATCGCACCTCATTTGAACCAAGGACGCGGAAAGAGAAAGCAATATCTGATGGCAGGGGTCTGTGGAGCAACCTGGCGTAGAAATCGACGGCCTCGCTCTCTCGCTGGACAGGATTTTCCAGAGGCAACATCGCGTAACATGCGCGTATGGTGGGCCACAATCCGGAAACCAGAGAGTTGTGGTCGTGGTCAGGGATTACGATGGCTTTTCGCGGCGACGAAAGTACAGATATGCCCCGACGGTGAGATAGTTGGTGACGACCGCGATCACGTTCCGCATAAGACAGTTCTTCGACTGGACGGAGACCCAGAACCTTGGACTGGATGAGATCGAGCCGGTTGGCGTGGCCGCCTACGTTAGAGCAGCGGCGCTTGCGGCATCACCTCGTGTCCCACGGGTTTACCACCGGCACCGATAGATCCTCGAAATGCTTCGTGTTGCGCGTAGCGAGCGTCCCGTGTCGCGCGAGGGCTATGCCCGCGATCTGCGTGTCGCGAAAGTCGACTGCACGCCCAGCGCGTTGGCGCTCGGCCGCGAGCGCGGCTGCGCTTTCCGCTGAAGCTTCATCAAAGTCTAGCAGGCGCCCTTCGAGGTCCTCGCGGAGAACCTGAGTGAACGCATTTTCAATTTCTTGTCGACGCCGACCTGGCGCTAACAACGCGATACCGAAGCGGGCTTCGAACAGCGTAATGGTGGTGATCCAAACAGATTGAGCGGGCTGCTGGTCAAGCCAGGCTATCACCTCCGCATCCGGCCTGGCGCGCATGAGCGCTGAGAGCACGTTGGTATCGAGGATGATCACTCGAAATGCGCGGGGCGCGCTACTTGACCGTGTAGTTCTGGCAGATCCTTAACGAGGCCGCGGCGGGTGAAGCGGGCGGCGATGCGCGAGCCAAGGAGAGGATGACTGGCTCCCTCATTTTTTAGGGCGTTGCGGAGGATATCCCGCGCTTCCTCCTCCATGCTGCGTCCGTGCCGAGCGGCGCGGCGCTGAAGCCGACTTTTTACCTCATCTTCCAAATGACGAACCACGAACTGAGCCATGTCTTGATTCCTTCGATATCATGATATCGTGCCGTTCGTCGCAGTTCAAGAAAAATGGAACCCGCATTTGAGCCCGGCCCGCAGCTCGGGCTAAGCGCGCCCGGCCCTTGGTTTGCACGTACTGACGTGAACCCATCACGCAATCGAAAGAGCGTTGGCTGGAACCCTGCACCTACCGCGCGCGCGCCAATTCTCGACCCTACATGATGAGGGGGCGGTGGAAACGGGCGACAGGCCTGCTCGACCGGGACACTCGCCTGAAAGGGGAGACACGGTCAGGGGTCGCAGGCCGACTTGGTACCGCGCCATTACTCCACCCTACACTCTAGTCCCGATTAACATTAACGGGTGTAATCACGGCGTCAGCGAACTCTTTCAGCAGCGCAAGTTCAACTTCCTGCGGAAAATACCCGACGTGATGCCAAAGAAAGAATTCGTCGACATGGTAGTCAGTCGCCAGCCGTGTAACATGATCGAGCACTTCCTGGCGCGAGCCCTTCCACAAGCGTCCCATCGGAACATGATATGGGGGCGCGTTGTAAGCGTAGTTGAACAGCTCCGTGAAGCCCTCCAGGATGTCTTTGCTCTCCGCAGGCGTGCGTCCGAGGACTAGGTGACCGCCGATCGCCAAAGCGTCATTAGGCTGGATCCGGTGGCCGGTGCAGACTGCCTCGTTGCAGTATACGTCCAACACGATTTGAAGGAACTTCTCGTTCTCGCCCGCCATGAAGGAGACCATCTTGCCTCCCTCACGTGCCCAGAAGCGCACCGTCTCCATGCTGTAGCTAAAGGGAGCGTAGACTGGGGGATGCGGCTGCTGTAAGGGCCGGGGAACGATGCCGATTTCCTTCAAATACCGCGGTCCACCGTGTGCGCGGCGTGGTCGTTGGTCGGCCAGAACTCCCACTCAACTTCTCGCGGCACTTTCCAGAAATGGCCTTCAATGCGTATCGTCGGGTTCGTCCACAGTGCCTTCACGATCTTCCAATTCTCATAAAAGATCGCCCTGTTCCGTCGATCGAGCTCCGAGTTGTCCGACTCCGTTGAGCGCACGTTCAGGTGCTGCCCGAAAGTCGCGGTCCAGCGTGGCGTGTTTCCCCGCGTGAACCCGACGAACACGCGGCCGCCGGTCATCTGATCCAGCATCGCGATATTTTCGGCGAGCTGTACAGGATTGACGACGGTCAGATTCATCCCGAGCTGCTCAACGCGCATCTTCCGGTGTGCTGTGCCACGAAGGGATCCCACATCAGCGGGTTGGTGGTGGTCTCGATTCCCTCGACCTGCATGTGCTGTTCGGTCATGCACAATCCGCTGTAGCCGACCTCATCGGCGAACTGCATCTGCTCACGCAAGCGGCGCATCTACACCTGAAAGCGCGCAGGATCGGAGCCGGCGAGCTTCACCGATTCGTTGCGACCGCGCATATACGGGATTGCCAGAATGTTGAATCGCACGAAAATACCTAAACGTGACAATTCGAGCCGTCAACATTCTACACTCTCCCACCGATGCTTTTGTTCAGCTGTCGCAATCGGATCGGGCGCGAGAATAGACACGCAATGAGGGGATTGTCCTGGCCAACCAGGGTATCTCGCTGAAAAACTAAAAAGGGCGGCGAGCAATTAGCATCTTCGTGTGCTAAGGCGGTTCCCTTGACTAGTGCGATGACCGCCACCGTTATACTAATCGCGATTCGAACAACCACTCCGCCTGCTCCATCCTACTCATGCCACCCGAAATGTTTTTGCGGAGCGCAGTCTATCGTTTGGTGAGCGTTGACGAAAAACGAAGGGCCGAGAGGCCCCCAATAAGGCCGCGCAGCGCGACGCTATGCCTCGCGCACCGAGCCAAGCAGGCGAGGTCTGGCAGGCAAGGTAAGGCATGGGAAGGGCCGATTCGATCAATCGAGTTGGCCTTTCAACTTCTTTGCGGCCCTACGTCCCCTTCTGCTTCAAGCCCACAAACAGGCGCAGACTCAGCGCGCGGACAAAGTTGTCGGGCGTGACAAGGATCAGGCGTGACAAGGATTATGTTGACTTTCGGAGCTCGCGGAGCTCGCCGCGCGTCGCGCGACTGGGGGCGACAGCCAGCACTGGAGGGATAGCAAATGCGTAGGAAGACTTCGCAGGAGCGTCATGATTGTTTTTGTGGGTCTCATTGGGCTCCAAAATGCTGCGCCATTCTGAAGCGTCTTCCGATTTCGTACGGCAAATCAGCAATGAATACGACGTTAGGCCTTGGCGCAGATTGATAGTCGCGTATCAACGCGTTGAGTGCCTTATGTGCTTCAAAGAGCTTTTCGCTCAAGATTGAATTCTCCAGTCGAACTTCCTTCTTGGGCCAGGCAAAGTGATACCCGATTAGAAGTGGCTTTCCTTTTGGCCAGACGGCCGTCCAGTCTTCCCGCAAGGCATCAAGAATTTCGTTGTTTTCTGGTCCGATTGCACGCAAGAGTTTGGTCCGCGCTGAAATCAGCTCCCCTTTGTGCTGAAGCCGTAAGTCGCTCTGTGGTTTCATAGCGTCGCTGCCGATGCTCCTTCGAGGTTCTCCAAAAGCGAACGTAATACGTTCGTAAAACACCGCGCTAGGCGAGGGGCGCAGACGCCAGCATCTCATGCCGTACGCAGTGGTAATCTGGATCAGAAGGGCGATAACGATGAAGGCGACGATCAGTGCCAGAATAAGCCCAAGGCCCAAAACAATGCCGGTGAGCACCATAGCGTCTTCCGCTTTCTCTTATATCTTCCGACCTGGTCGAGGGCGGAGCGGTGGGGTTCCCGCCGAGGAGGGTCGGGACCGCGCTCCGCGGTGGGGATGGCAACCCATACGGGGCACTCAGATCTGTTTGCTCTTCTTCACTTGAGGATCCCATCCAAGGGTTCCTTCCATCTGCCGTTCCATTAGCGCGCGTGCTTCCGCCTCGGATCGCCGGTGCTCGTTCCTCAGGTGCTCGAAGACCCCGAGTTTGACGATGGAGGAGCAAAGCGGACATCGATTCGGTTCAAGAATTTTTTTGATGAGCACCATTCGAGCAACCACCGGCAAACATGAAGCCTCCGACCTCCTGCCGAACGCGACCGGGTAGCGCGTAGGGTTTCGGCTGATTCAGTCTCAAGAGATCGAAAAGCACCGTTCCGAGTTCTTACACTGCGCCTGCTAATCCAGTCGCCATGGAACGTCAGCGGTGACTCGAGTCTGATAACGGCTACTCTCGGCTCAAGTTGCCGCTTCCGTTTACCGCGCGACCACTACCGGTCTCGCCGTTGTCGTTGGAGGAGCGACGCGTGGCGGAATCGCTTGCATGGCGGCCGACGGTTTCGTGTTGCTCGGGACGTTCCAGCAGCGATACAGGCGGACGTTTGGGCTGGTCGAAACCTTTAGAGTTTATATTGCGTAGTTCCAGGTATCTCATCGCCGTAGTGGTAATGCCGATCATCACTGGCGCTGCGTCGCGGTCGTGCACTCGGCGGCACTCGAACTTGACGGCGACGTGAGGTCGTCCGTCGATAGTTCTTAGACCCTCAACCGTACCCGGCCACCATCGGCCCTTCGCGAGCCGGACGACCCACACCCAAACCGGTGTCCCGGATCTCAGGAGGTGCGACTGGCCAGGTTCCACAAGTCATCCCCAAATAATAGGCGCCCCGCTTCTATGCCGGTGCGGACCGTTTCGAGTTGAACTTCAAGCTCCGGAGGCAACGTCTCACCGATACTGGCGAAGAACTTTTCCTGCAGGTCGAGTTCCGCTCGCCACTCATGCGGTTTAACCGCCAATGCCTCCCTAACCTGGTCGTTCGGAATATCAAGGCGACTCAGCTCCATATCGCCCACCTTAGGGAGCAATCCGATGGGCGTTTCCCGCGCATCCACGCGTCCCCTCACCCGGTCGACGATCCACTTAAGTACCCGCAGGTTCTCGCCATACCCCGGCCACAAAAACGAGCCGTCACGATCTTTTCTGAACCAATTGACCATGAAGACGCGCGGAGGGCGCTTGAGCTTGCGACCCATCATGTGCCAGTGAGTGAAGTAGTCGCCCATGTTGTAGCCGCAGAAAGGCAGCATCGCCATTGGATCGCGACGCACCACCCCGACCGTGCCGGTAGCGGCTGCGGTGGTCTCCGAACCCATTGTCGCGCCGAGATATACCCCATGAGGCCAGTCGAAGGATTCGTATACCAACGGCACCGTGGAAGCGCGGCGTCCGCCGAAGATAATTGCTGATATGGGTACGCCTACCGGGGCCTCAGCGTTCGGGGAGATCGCGGGGTTGTTGCGCATAGGAGCAGTAAAGCGGCTGTTTGGATGAGCGGCCGGCCGGCCTGAACTGCTCGACCAGGGTCGTCCCTGCCAGTCAACGGTTCCTTCGGGACACTCGAATCCCAAGCCCTCCCACCAGACGTCTCGATCGGATGTAAGTGCGACGTTGGTGAAGATCGTGTCCCGTTGCACCATCGCGATCGCGTTGGGATTCGAACCCTCGCTGGTTCCGGGAGCGACGCCGAAGTAACCCGCCTCCGGGTTAACCGCCCACAGACTTCCGTCCGCTCCAACCCGCAACCAGGCGATGTCGTCGCCTACCGTAAAGATGCGCCATCCACCCAGCGAGGCGGGGGAACGGAGCATGGCAAGATTGGTTTTGCCGCATGAGCTGGGGAACGCGGCCGCAACATAGGTAGTCTGTCCTTCGGGGCTCTGCACGCCGAGTATGAGCATGTGTTCGGCAAGCCATCCTTCTTTGCGCCCAAGATGACTTGCGATGCGCAGGGCGAAGCACTTCTTGCTGAGCAGCGCGTTCCCACCGTAGCCGCTCCCCGCGGACCAGACCGTATTGTCTTGCGGGAAATGACAGATGAGGCGCCGCTTCGGATCGAGATCCAAAGTGCTGTGCAGACCGCGGCTGAATTCGTCCGACTCGCCCAACAGGTCGAGAGCGGCATGACCCATCCGCGTCATGATCCCCATATTAAGGACGACGTAGAGACTGTCAGTCAGTTCGACACCCACCTTTGCGAACGGCGAACCAACTGGGCCCAACACGTAAGGAACGATGTACATCGTTCGATTATGCATCGCGCCATCAAACCACCCGCCAAGTTGCTGGTAAGCGGAGTCGGGTGCCATCCAGTTGTTGGTCGGTCCTGCGTCGTCCTTGGAGGGCGCGCAAATGAAAGTACGCTCTTCGGTTCGTGCAACGTCATTTGGGTTTGACCGATGCAGATAACAGCCTGGCCGTAGAACCTGATTGAGCGGAAGAAGAACATCCATAGCAACCGCCCGATCGGTGAAGCGACCTCGCTCGTGCTCGCTGCCATCGCACCAAACTACCTTGTGCGCCTTAGTTAGCCGCGCGCTTTGGTTTACCCAATCGATGAGAGCACGACTTCTCACTGGCATCGGCTTGAGGTGGATGGCCACGTTGCCTACCGCCCAAGCTCGGGTGTCAACGGTTGTGCAAGATTCCGCTCTGCATCCGAAAGTGCGGCAAACATGGCGTCGGCGCTCTGAGCCGCCATCAGAATCCGGAGCGTTTCAGGCTGGGCACACATCTGCGGAAGCTTAGCCAGCCAGGGAAGATAAAGTTCCTGAAACTTGAGACCCAGCACGAAAAAGAGATGGGTCGCCGCTCCGTCCAAAGCATCGAAATCGACGCCTTTAAGTGAGCGGCCTAAAACCATGAACGGCCGGAGGATCTGCTCGGGATGACGTTGCAGAGTGTGAAGAAAAGCGACGCTGTTACCGGTGGCGCTGGGCATCACGTTTTCGCGCTCGATGAGGGCGCCGACAAACCAAGTCTTGTCGCGAATTAATCCAAGACGGGCGGCCAGACCCGCCAGTTCCTCGACCACTTCGTTCTTCGAATCCGCTTTGAGGTCGAGGATTACGTGGCTGGGCTGAAAGCAAGTGGCCAAGCTGAGCAGTCGGCGAGCTACTGGGGCCGGCGGTGAGACCTCGGGGCTCCTGGGTATGACCCCGAGCATCTGATCGTCGAGCCAGGTGTCCAACATTGCTTTGCGGAAGCGCCATTGATTTCCGATCTTGACACCTGGGAGTGCCCCATCGGCTACCAGCTTGAGCACGGTGCGCTCATTGACGTTCAGATATCCGGCTACCTGGCGCACGGTCATTAACCTATCCGTCGATTCTGTCGATTTGTCAGCGATTTTACGTAACCTGTTTGACACTTGCGTCATCTTACGTAAAAGTACGTTAAAGTACAATCGAGTACGTGCGATGGCCAAAAAGCGATTAGTCGTGCAGCTCAGTGAGCGCCCAGATTGCTCAAAAGGCTCATGTTGCGAGGGTTCGCTGCACCAAGTCTTTACGGCGAGCGAAAAGCGCATGCTCTCTGGACTCGTGTTCCGGGATGCGAAACTGAACCAGGTTGATTTTTCTGATGCCGACCTCAATGAGACCGAGTTTCACAACGTCTTGTTAAGCGGCGCCGATTTTTCGGGTGCCGACCTGCGCGGCGCGAGTTTCATCCGATGCGATTTGCGAAACGCTCGATTCGATAGCGTTGTCGTAGACGGGACGCGATTTGATAACAGCTGGCTCATTGGTGCGCGGGGGCTCACCGAGGAAATGAACGAATACGTGAGGCGACACGGCGCCCTGCTTTGGTTCTCCTGAGGCTTCGACCAAACCATCGCACGGCTGCCGGTCCGGGCTGAGCAACGAGAGGTTGATGTGGCAAATCACCAAAACAAAGCGATCGTAGGTGGTTGGGCGGGCCCGTTTAGGGTTGGCGATTACCTCGCAAATGTAGTGCGGGATCGGAATCTGAGACCGCCGGACGCTCCGGGCGTGTACGTTGTCTCGGAACGCATCTGGCAGGTTTTGCCGAACAGACAGGCTGGTATTCTATACGTCGGCCAAGCTCAGCATCTGCGCTATCGCCTCGGCCAGCTCCTGCCAGATCTGTTCGGATTCACCAGTGATGATCGTGCTGACCGCGAAGCTTACGAACATCGCGGGGGACATTCGCTCTGGCATCGATACTGCGTTGAGGCCGGTATAGAGCCCGTGAATCTACATCTGGCGTGGTG
>JAFAHS010000402.1 GCA_019237115.1 Deltaproteobacteria bacterium | reverse complement strand
GCCCTGCCGCCCGTCAAAGTGAGCCTCCGCCTCATGCACGGCGTTCCCAGGGCACCAAACCCCACCCAAAAGGCTCGGACAGCGTCGGGAGGTGCCACCCCTCGGCGAGGGGGAGGGAAAATCTAGAAGAAATGACGGCGAGCTTGCCGGAGGACGCAGCGCGGTACAAGGGGGCGTCTCTCCTTTTCTTCGCGAGCGCACCCGGCTGCTGGATAATCTCCCGATTTCGCGGGAGAATTCCGCCGATACAGAAGTTCTGACGAGCGTCTCCATGAGAGCCGTAGAAACCGGACTGATCATCTTTGCGTGCGTCTTCGGTAGCGCACTCGTTGGCATGCTGGTTCGCCGATCTCTTTCAGACCGGCAGCTCAGCGATGACGCAAAGGACGTCATCAAGCTTGGCCTGGGGTTGATTGCAACAGTGAGCGCCCTGGTCCTGGGTCTCCTGGTTTCTACTGCAAAAGCCTCGTACGACGCGAAGCGCGCCCAACTTGCGCAGATGGGCGCCGATTTGATTTTGCTCGATCGTTCGCTCTCTCTCTGTATGGCTCGGAGACGAAACAAGCCCGCAGTGCGTTGCACGATCTGGTAGCTGATTCGATTGATCAGATTGACTCACTCCGCGGGGCGCGAGTTAAGCGTCAGTCTTCCGAATTGCGGGTGGGCGCGGCGGACTTCTACCAAATGGTACAAAGACTCTCGCCCGTAAGCGAAGAGCAAAAATCACTCAAGGCCGAGGCCCTGCGGATCAGCGTCGATGTAGCTCAAATCCGTGCGCTTGCCTTGGCAAGGGAGAGCACCTCTATTCCGATCCCGTTTTTGGTTATTCTCGTGTTTTGGCTCGCTGTCCTCTTTGCGGGCTTCGGCCTCTTTGCCCCCCGGAACTTAACCGGGGTGACGACCTTGTGCATCTGTGCACTTTCCGCCTCCGCCGCCCTGTATCTCATTCTTGACATGGACGAGCCTTTAACCGGGCTCATGCAGGTTTCGATCGAGCCACTTCGAAACGCGCTTGCCGCCATCGGCAGCTAGCCGAGGAGAGGCTCGAGGATGCTTTGGCTTGGAGCGCAAATCTTGAATCAGGGCCAGGTTCGTGGACTCAGGGTACGCAGCTCTTATGATTGACCAAGGCCATTTCGATCTGCAGGTAGCTGCCCCGGGAGAACGACGTTGCTGCTATACGGTGAAAAGCCGCTCTCTTACCCAACCACAATGAGGTTGCGTCTAAGGTATGGCGGAGCACCCTCGGGTTTGCCCACGCCGTTTGACGACAAACCTGCGTGGGTCCTCCTGCAGCAAAGGTTGGTCCCTTATCTCTTTGTGTCACCAACCTCGCTTGACTTGGATTGACGCCAAGCCTCGATAGGTTCTTTCGCAGCGAAAAGGCGGTGGGTCGGAAGACCAGAATCCGGAGTTTGTGCAGTCGTCTGTGAGACGAGAATTGGCTCGCGGCTCAATTTACTGGATCGCTTTGTGCTATGAAGGCCTCGCAGTGTTGGAGGTTGACGCGTTCGGAAGGTCTTCTCTGGGAAGCGGGCCGCTCGACCTAATGATCAGCCCTTGCACACGGATGGCAAGCCGATGAGCGCAGAGCAGAACCGTCTCGAAGATGATCGCAAACGGAAAGGCCTTTGGAAGAAATGGGGGCCTTACTTAAGCGAGCGACAGTGGGGCACCGTCCGTGAAGACTATAGTCCCAACGGCGATGCTTGGAACTACTTCACCCACGATCAAGCGCGTTCTCGCGCGTATCGCTGGGGCGAAGACGGATTGGCCGGTATTTGTGACGATCGCCAGCTGCTCTGTTTCGCGCTGGCGCTGTGGAATGGAAAAGACTCCATCATTAAGGAGCGGCTGTTCGGGCTCAACAACAGCGAAGGAAACCATGGCGAGGACGTGAAGGAGTATTACTTTTATCTCGACTCGACTCCTACCCATTCGTACATGAAGTATCTCTACAAGTATCCTCAATCAGCTTACCCGTATGCAGACCTGGTGGAGACCAATCGAAAACGCACTCGAAATGAGTTTGAGTACGAACTAATCGACACGGGCATCTTTGACCAGGACCGATACTTCGACGTGTTCGTGGAATATGCAAAGGCAGACCCGGAAGACCTCCTGATCAAAATCTCGGTTTTCAACCGAGGACCCCAGACCGCTGACCTCCATGCACTTCCGACCCTGTGGTACCGGAATACCTGGTCGTGGCGGCCTAATTCGCCCAAGCCTTCGGTCCGTCGCGTCGAGTGGGAAGGGGCCACGCCGGTTGTCTCAGCCTCCCATCCGGGATTGGGAACCCGCTGGCTCTACATCGAGAGCAAAGTGCCACTGCTTTTTACGGAGAACGAAACCAACAATCGGCGAATCTTCGGAACTCCCGACGCCAGCCCCTATGTGAAAGACGCTATCGACGAATACCTGGTTCACGGCCGATTGGAAGCTGTCAACCCGGCTCAGGTCGGCACAAAGGTGGCGTCGTGTCACCAACTGAGAATCGCTCCTGGACAGTCCGCGATCCTGCGTTTTCGACTCTCGGACATTGATCCTCAACGCGTGAAAGAACCCTTCCAAGATTTCGAGGAGATCTTTGCGTCGCGCCTGACCGAGGCGAATGAGTTCTATAGCGAGGTTATTCCATCCGTTCTCGACGCGGACCATACGAATGTAACGCGTCAGGCGCTGGCCGGGATGCTGTGGTCGAAGCAATTTTACTTCTACGACGTGGACCAGTGGTTACATGAGCGCGGGACCGATCCATTCCATGCGCTTCCCCACACGGCACCCCGAAACTATCAGTGGCACCACATGTACAACGGTGATGTCATCTCGATGCCGGATAAATGGGAATATCCCTGGTACGCCGCGTGGGACCTCGCGTTCCAGGTGGTTACGCTCGGGCTGGTCGATGTCGATTTCGCCAAGAAGCAACTAGAACTGGTGCTGCGCGAACGGTATCTCCATCCGAACGGGCAGATACCGGCCTACGAGTGGAACTTCAGCGACGTGAACCCGCCGGTACACGCCTGGGCTCTGTTGTTTCTCTATCGCCTGGATCGACTCAAGCACGGGCGAGGCGACCTGCCGTGGCTTAGGAGTTGTTTTAATAAGCTGCTCTTGAACTTTACCTGGTGGGTTAACCGCAAGGATCGCTTCGGCCGAAATGTGTTCGAGGGCGGCTTTCTTGGCCTGGACAACATCGGGGTCTTCGACCGCAGCGCCGAACTGCCGACCGGAGGATATCTGGAACAGGCTGACGGGACCGCCTGGATGGCTCTATACGCTCATCAGATGCTGGAGGGCGCCATCGAACTCGCAATGCTCGAGGAAGGTCATGCAGACATGGTTCTCAAATTCCTCGAGCACGCCGCGCTGATAACCTCGTCGCTTATTCGTCTCGGACAGGGAATCGGAATGTGGGACGAAGACGATGGGGTCTTTTATGATGTGTTAAGAACCGGTGACCGCGCCCAACCGTTGAAAGTCCGTTCTATGGTGAGCTTATTGCCTGTCTGTGCAGCGACCGTTTTGGAGCCTCAGGTATTTGAAAAGTATCCGGAACTGGACCAGCGGTTTGAGCGCTTTCTCGACGAACGTCCGGAACTGCGGAAAGAGTGCCACGACCCCATGAGAGTCGGTGCGGGCGGGCGACGGCTTTTTGCCGTGCTGGATGAAACGAAACTTCGCCGCGTGCTGAGCAAGATGCTGGATGAGAATGAATTCCTGAGCCGCTACGGCTTGCGCTCAGTGTCCCGTTACCACAAGAGCCACCCTTACATCCTGCGAATCGGTTCCGATGAGTATAGCGTCCACTACCTGCCCGCCGAGTCGGACACGGGAATGTTCGGAGGAGATTCCAATTGGCGCGGGCCCGTCTGGTTCCCGGTAAACGCGGTGCTGATACGAGCACTGTTAAACTATCACACTTACTATGGCACCGACTTTACCGTCGAATGCCCGACGGGTTCGGGCCAACGGATGAATCTTTACCGAGTTGCCGAAGAAATCGCGGTCAGGCTGAGTAGCATCTTCCTGCGCGGCAAGGACGGACGCCGACCAGTTTACGGTGGTACTGTCAAGTTTCAGGAGGACAAGTATTGGCGCGATCTGATCTTGTTCTATGAGTACTTTCACGGCGACAACGGAGCGGGCCTCGGAGCAAGCCATCAGACTGGATGGACGGGTCTGGTGGCCCGCACCATCCACCTCTTCGCGACCACCACGTCGGAGGAGTTCCTCCAGCTCGGCAAAATTGCAAGCGTCGCGGATATTGAGAGGGGTTGACCTTGTCCTTTCCGCAAATGAGGTTGGGGGCGGTCGGAGTGCTACCCCGTCTTCCATCACCTTTGGCGTGCAGCATGTTGAGGAATTTCCGCGCTACCCCCCTAAGCGCAACTGTGGCGTTCATAGGCGCCCTTCTGTCCAGCAATCGCGGGGACTATCAAATTATCTCGCCGACCGCACGTCGCGCTTGACGCCCAGCTAGCTGGCGGACCAATAACGCGCTGAAACGTTTAGTTGAGCAAGGCCGAAAATCTCCCTGCGCTCCCTCAAAGAGGGGGAAAGAAAGGCGCTTGACGTAACGGTCCAGGTCGGGGCTCGCGACAACGAGTTTTCGAATTACTGGAACTGTTGGCTGCCTTTTGGCTGCAGCATGTGCAACGACGCTGGAACAGAACTACCCATCTGGTAGCCTCAGGGTACCTACGAACAGACCAAAAAGTGGTTCACCTAAAGATGAGAGACGAGATTCGCTTTGGAAGAGACGAGTTCACGACGGTCTAATGACTCTTTGGTCTGCCACCTGCCGTTCATTGTGGCCTCCGTCCTGCTGCTAGGCGGTTGCGCTACGCGCCAGGTCAATCCCCCGATCGCAAAATACGACTCTAGCAGTCTGCAGCGGGTGCAGCGCCAGTGGCATCGTGGCGATCAGCGAGATCTTGTCATCCTCGCCTTCTCTGGCGGCGGCACGCGCGCCGCTGCGTTCTCCTACGGGGTTCTCGAGGCGTTGCGGAGCATGGAGATCGTCACCAGTACGGGCACGAAGACTCGTCTGATCGATGAGGTCGACGTAATCACCGGAGTATCTGGAGGCAGCTTCACGGCCCTGGCGTATGGTCTCTATGGCGACCAACTCTTCGGTGAGTACGAGTCGCGGTTTCTCAAGCGTGACGTGCAGGGTGAACTGACCCGGAGAGTCCTAGACCCGGTGAACTGGCCCGCGTTGTCCTCCACAGGATGGGGGCGTTCCGAGCTCGCGGCGCAGCTCTACGACGAGATTCTCTTCAACGGAGCTACCTTCGCGGACTTGTATCGCGCGGGCGGACCGATGATCGCGGTGAGCGCCACCGAACTCGCAACCGGCTCTCGTATTGTCTTCGTGCCGCAGAACTTTGATGTCATGTGTACGGACCTTGCCCCGGTAAGACTCGCCCGCGCCGCGGCAGCCTCGTCCGCGGTGCCTGTCGTGCTGTCGCCCATAACGATCAACCACTACGGTGGCACCTGCGACTATCAACCACCGGCCTGGCTCGCGGCTTTCGCGGAGCTTCCGGAACCGCCACGCCCTGCCGCGCGTGCGCTGAATCGGGTGCGAGAGCTGGAGGAGCTGGATAACGGCACCGAGGATCCATACTTACACCTGGTGGACGGAGGTATATCCGACAATCTTGGCCTCCGAAGCGTGCTGGACGTACTCGAAACCTACGAGGGCGCTGCATGAAGCTGGCCTCCCCACCCCGCTCGACAACATACGTAGCATCATCATCTTTGTGGTCAATTCGCTGTCCACCCCCTCAACCAAGTGGAACCTGTCGGAAGACCCACCCGGTAGCGTCGATGTATTGATCAAATCGGCAGGGGTGCCGATCGACCGCTATTCCGGCGAAATGGTCGAGCAGTTGAGGGACATCGATGCCCGATGGAATACGTTGCGCCAGCTTCGAGGCTATCTGACAAAAGACAAGTCGCCGGCAATGAAGGAAATCCTTAATGCGCCGAACGCCGACATCTACGTGGTCGACGTGTCGTTCAAGGCTCTGCAAGACAAATCGGAGCGCGACTACCTTAATCAATTGCCGACTTCCTTCGTTCTGCCCGATGCGGCGGTCGACCGCCTGCGCGCCGCCGCAGGGTCACTCGTCCTCGATTCACCCGATCTTCAGCAGGCCTTGCGGCACGAAGGTGCGCGCATTGTTAATCAGCCCGCTACGCGTCCCTCGTCCACGGTCACGACCCCGACTGCTCCGACCGAAGGCAAATAGCGATTGGTCACATCGTTTACTGGTGTCCGACCGATGCGCGATCAGCCAGCATTCTGGGCTTCCAGCCAGCGCTCGGCGTCGATCGCCGCCATGCATCCGGTGCCGGCGGCCGTGACCGCCTGCCGGTAGATACGATCCGCCACGTCACCGGCGGCGAACACCCCCTCGATGTTGGTATAGGTAGAACCGGGACGTACTTTGAGATAGCCGAGATCGTCCATCTCGAGCAGGCCCTTGAAGACCGTCGTATTGGGCTGATGACCGATCGCCATGAACACGCCGTTGGTCTTGAACTCGCGGGTCGCGCCGGTCTTGACATTCTTGAGCCGCACGCCGTGCACGCCGTCTTTTGGCTCGCCGTGAATCTCGTCTACGATCGAATCCCAGACGAACGCGATCTTGGGATTCTTCTTGGCGCGGTCCTGCATGATCTTCGATGCGCGCAGGGAGTCGCGGCGATGCACTACCGTCACCCCGGTGCAGAAGCGCGTGAGAAACGTCGCTTCTTCCATGGCCGTGTCGCCGCCCCCCACCACCACGACTTCCTTATTCTTAAAGAACGCGCCGTCGCAGGTCGCGCACGCGCTGACGCCGTAGCCCATCAGGCGCTTTTCCGACTCGAGGTTGAGCAGCTTGGCCGAAGCCCCGGTCGAAATGATCACTGACTGCGCCCGGACCACCGCGCCGTCGACCAGGATTTCGAAAGGACGCCGGTCAAACCGCGTCTCGCTCACCTCTCCGCTCAAAAACCGGGTGCCGAAACGCTCGGCCTGGCGCCGAAACACTTCCATCATCTCCGGACCTTGAATGCCCTTTTCGAAGCCGGGGTAATTTTCCACTTCGGTGGTGATGGTGAGTTGGCCGCCGGGCGAGGTTCCTTCGACCACCAGAGGTGCGAGGTTCGCACGTGCGGTGTAGAGGGCCGCGGTCAGTCCCGCCGGCCCGGAGCCGAGAATCACTACCTTGTTTGCGTCGTCTGCCATGCCCGTTTTGCCCGCAACCTGTGCGGTCTGATGGTCACTGTCCTGTCCGTCAGGATTAGTGCGCCCTTTGAGAATCAAGTGCAGCAAAGGGCGTGCCGCGGAGAGGCCCAACCATTTTTCGAGACTTTAAAGCTGTCCATGAGTAATTTTGAAGCTCGCTCATGCCCTATTCTGAATAGAGACTTCCGATGCCCAGCCATTCTGGCTACTTGGTTTTATAATCAGGTCGGCTCCCCGCAGTTTATTGTATCCGCGGAAGGGGTCAACATAAGCTCCCAATCGATGGCCGCAAAGAAATCAGGGGCAAGGAAAGCTTCGGCGCAGCTCACGCATCTGGATGCGCGCGGACGCATCCGGATGGTCGACGTCGGCGAAAAGCCCATCACCCGCCGCACGGCGATCGCGCGCGGCCGGATAACCATGGCGCGCGCTACGCTCGCCGCGATCGTCGGTGGCAGTTTAAAGAAGGGCGAGGCGCTTTCCGCGGCGCGCCTGGCGGGAATAATGGCCGCCAAGCGAACCCATGAATTGATTCCGTTGTGCCATCAGCTACCGCTCGAGGTGGTTGCGATCGATTTCCTGCCCGATCGAAAACGAGCCACCCTGGAAATCGAGGCCCGCGCCGCTACCGAGGCTCGCACCGGCGTGGAGATGGAAGCGCTGGTCGCGGTCAGCACGGCGGCACTGGTCATCTACGATATGGCGAAAGCCATCGATCGAGCGATGGAGATCGGCGCGATTCGTCTGGTTTCCAAGCAAGGTGGGCGGAGCGGGGAATTCATCCGACCTGGCGAATCGGCCTGGCCCGCCCGATGAGCGAGACGGGCGCCGAAGTTTCCAAGACCGCGTGCGGACGTATCTATCTGCGCGCCGGACGCGACGGTCCGGTACGGGGCGGGAACCCGTGGATTTTCTCTCAGGCAATTGCTCGCGTGGAGCCTGCCAACCTGGCCGCCGGCTCGCGGGTCGAGGTCTATGATTACGGCGGTGACCTTATCGGGGTGGGCTACTACAACCCGCACACGGTTATCGCCATCCGCATGCTGGCGTGGGGCGAAACTCCGCCACTATCAGAGATCCTCGCGCGCCGAATCGACCGAGCCAGCGAGTTGCGGCGCCGCTTCCTCGTCGACGGTACCAATTCCTTTCGCTTGCTCAACGGCGACGGCGACGGCCTCTCCGGAGTGGTCGTCGATCGCTACGCCGACGTCCTGGTTGTCCAGCTTCTGACCGCGGGGGCGGATGCGATGCGCGAGGAACTGGTCGCCGCGCTGACGCCACGCTTTTCACCGCGTGCGATTCTGGAACGCAGTCAGGGCGCGGTGCGCAAGCAGGAAGGTCTGGAAGATCGCTTGGGGCTGCTGGCGGGCGAAGCCGTCGATGAAGTCATCGGATCCGAGAATGGACTCAAGTTTGTCGCCGACCTGGCTCGCGGACAGAAAACCGGTGCCTTTCTGGATCAGCGCGAGAATCGCGCCCTGGCCGCATCTCTGTCCGCCGAAGCGCAGGTGCTCGATGCCTGTTGTTATGGTGGAGGCTTTACGCTGGCCGTTTTGCACGGCGGAGCGAAACAGGTGGTCGCGATTGATACCTCGGCTCTGGCCCTCGGGCTACTGAGCCGAAACCTCGCGCTCAATGGATATGACCCCGCAATGGTCGAGTCCGTGCACCTCGATGCGGGCGAATTCATGGCCGCCGCGAGCCGGAAATTTGACCTGGTGGTGCTCGATCCGCCGCCGCTCGCCCGCAGCCGAGCGGACGCCGAGCGGGCGGGACGTCTCTACAGCGAACTAAACGCACTCGCAATCAAACTGCTCGCTCCGGGCGGGCGCATGCTGACCTTCTCTTGTTCCGCGCATTTCCGGGGCGATGACTTTGTTCACGCCGTGCGAATCGGGCAGGCGAAAGCACGGCGGAACCTGCGCCTCCTGGCGCGCCTGGGGCCCGGCCGGGACCATCCGGTTCTGCTCGGCCATGGCGAGGGCGAATATTTGACCGGGCTGCTCCTGGCCGACCTCTAACAGTCGGTAGGCGGGGCGTTTTAGGTGCTTGCGCTGTGCCCCCATTTGCTTGAGTATAGGGCAACTCCCAATTAATGAATCGGATGATGCCTAGAATCCGCCTGCGTCAGACGGTGACGCTGCTGCTCGCGATTGCCGCGCTTACGACCACCGCCTGCCACCGGCAGGTGGCGGTGCCCCCCTTGCCCGATCGGCCGGTTACCATGCAAGACAAGTTCTTCGATGTTTGGCCGACTGGGCCCGACCGCGCGTTCATCGTGGGCGCTCGCGGCAAGGTCTTGCTGACCGAAGATGACGGCCGTCACTTGAAGCCCATCGACATCGGAACCCATGAGGCGGTGTTCGCGATCCAGATGGTTGACGCCGAGAACGGCTATCTCTCCGGGCAGGACGGCCTGGCCATGCGTACCCGCGACGGCGGCAAGACCTGGGAGCGTCTCAACACGCGCACCAAGCTATATATTTTCGCCCTCTCATTTCCCGATCGTTTGCACGGTTTCATGGTGGGGGATCGCGGATTGGTACTGAGTACCACCGACGGTGGTGAGAGTTTCTTCAAGCGGCAGTTGGAGCACATCTTCCCCCCCGAGCTGAAAGACTACGCCCTGCCTTTCGAGGAGCCGAGCTACTATGGCGTCACCTTCCTCGACACCAACCACGGATGGGTGGTTGGGGAAATGGGCCGCATCTGGACGACCGAAAATGGCGGCAAAACCTGGCAGGAACAGCAAGACGAGCTTATGCCGCAATGGAAGCACGAGCTCGCCACCAACGAGGATCCCCGATTTCTGGATTTCACCCTTCCGAGCTTCTTTGGACTCTCATTCCGCGACGCGCAGCACGGCGCGGCGTGCGGAATTCACGGAACCATAGTTCAGACCTCGGACGGCGGCAAAAGCTGGACCTTCGCGCACCAGGCCGATCAGCCCGATGGTCCACCCGACACACTGGTGCCGGGACAGTTGCGACTTGATCTGCCGGCACGCGATCCGCTCTTTTCGATCGATCTGTATGGCAAGGACAACGGACTAACCACCGGGCTTACGGGCACGGCATTGCGTCTCCAGGGCAACGGAGCGTGGGGGCCGATTGCCGGATTCCCATCCATGCCACTACCTCTCATGCAGGCTCGGTTTTTCGATGACAAGCATGGCTGGATCGTCGGTTTCGGCGTGATCCTCTATACCGCAGACGGCGGCAAGACCTGGCGTTTCTGCACCGGCCGGGGCTGAGCACAAACCCTGAGCGAACAATTGCGATGACCTGGTATCGATTCGGTGAATGGATAATCGAGCGCCGCTTCAGGGTGTTGCTCGTGTTGGGCGCGCTGACGTTGTTTTTCGGATATTTTGCGGCACAGACCCAGCTGGTTACCAGCTTTGGCGACCTGCTCCCCAAGAATCATCCATTTATCAAAACCTATGGCAAGTACGAGGAGTTTTTCGGCGGCACCAACACCGTGACCATCATGGTCGAGGCGCGCAACGGCACCATCTACACCCACGACATTATCGCCAAGGTTGCCGCCATGACCCGCGACATGGACCTGGTGTACGGGGTCCAGCATGGCTCGGTGCGCTCGCTGACCAACGCAAGCTTCTTCCGACCGCTTCCGGGCGGGGTGATCCTGAACGCGCCGATACTGCCGGAAGGCGCAATCCCGAAAACACCGCGCGAACTCGAGGAGCTCAAGAGCAACGTTCACAGAAACCCGGGTGTGGTTTTCGGACAATTCGTTTCGCTGGACGAGAAGGCCGCCAAGATAACCGCGACCTTCCTCGAAAGCCGGCTCGACTATCGCAAGATCTTCGAAGAAACCTACAAGCTGGTGGTCGATCCCCACCGAGACTCGAGCGTCCGCATCTACGTGTACGGGCCGCCGATTCTCTACGGCTGGGTCTATCACTACACGCCGCAGATCTTCAGAATTTTCATGGTCACCGTGATCGCGTTGTGGGTACTGCTGTACTTGTACTTCCACGACTGGCGGGGTGCGCTGCGGCCCACTATTTCCGGGGTAATCTGCGCGATCTGGGGACTCGGATTCATCAGGCTGATCGGATTCGCGCTCGATCCACTGGTTTTGGTCATCCCGTTTCTCATAACCGCGCGCGCGGTCAGCCACTCGGTACAGATGCACGACCGGTACTATGAGGAGTATTACCGGCTGCGCGACAAGGAGAAGGCGATTCTTTCCGCGTTCTCCGAGCTGTTCGTTCCCTCGCTGTCGGGAATTCTGACCGACGCGTTCGGCGTGCTGGTCATCCTGCTGGTGCCGGTGCTGTTTCTGCAGAAGCTCGCGATCACGGCTTCATTCTGGATCGCGGCGATCATCGTGAGTGAGCTGCTGCTCAATCCGATCGTTTACTATTACCTCGAGCCGCCACGCATCGAGGTAATCGAGCGGCGCGAAAAAGGAGTTTTCAAACGGATGCTGGAGGCGATCGCCCGGCCCATGCTGTCGCCGGGCGGGCGGATCGTGACGACGCTCGCCACCGTCGCCGTGATCGTGCTGTGTGCATTCTTCTGGACCGGTCTCAAGGTCGGCGACCCCAGTTCTGAGACGCCGTATCTGTGGCCCACTTCCGCTTACAATCGAGCGGCCAAGGCTATCGAGAGTAAGTTCGGTGGTGTGGATCCGTTCCTGGTGGTGGTCGAACTCCAGGGCCGCACCGTGCTCGACGACCCGCAGCTATACCGCGTGATGGACGAATACCAGCGCTACATGGAGGGCGACCCCGAAATAAGTGGCTCATATTCGCTGGCCGATCAGCTGGCGAACAGCGGGGGTCCGCTCAAGGAATTTCAATTCAAATGGAGCGTGCTGCCGACCAGCAAGCGCACCACCGGCGCACTTCTGCAGTCGTTTCTGGCAGGCTCATCTCCGCTCGCTACCGCCTTCATCCTGACGCCGCGTCGCGAAGCCACCCAGATAACCCTCTATTGTAGAAACCGGGAGGGCGAGAACGTTCAGCGCATCGTGGCGCGCACGCAGCGGTTCTTCAAGGATCCCAGCCATCAGGTGCCCGGCGTGGAGTTCAAGCCGGGCGGCGGAATCATCGGTCAGTTGGCGGCCGCCAACCAGGAGATAATTGACAACGACCTGCGCCTCAACATCCTTGCTTTCGCGACTATCTATATCATCGTGCTGATCACGTACCGCTCGTTCATGGCGGGCTTGTATCTGTTGTTCCCGCTCGCGTTGGCCAACGCTGCGATCAACGCATACATGGGCGCGCACGAGATCGGGATCAACATCAACACGCTCCCGGTAGTGACCGTCGGGGTTGGATTCGGAATTGACTACGCGATCTACATCGTGAGCCGAATCATCGAGGAACTCGCGCTGGGTCGCGAGATTCAGGATGCGACCTATCACGCGCTGGTTACCTCGGGGAAGGCGGTTGCCTTCACCGCCCTGACGCTGGTTGCCTCGGTGCTGTTCTGGTACTGGTCCAGTATCCGGTTTGATGCGGAGATGGGCCTGCTACTGGCGGTCTGGATGTTCGTCTCGATGCTCGGAGCGATGACGATTTTACCGGTACTGATCGTGATTTTCGATCCCAAGTTTATTCACCGCGAGAAGGAGCGGGTAATCGCCTCGCGGCGGCCGGACCTGGCGCAACGCGCAGTCGCAGCCGCCTCCGCGTGACCGGCAGCCTTTTTAGGAACGGCCGGCACGAAGGGTCCGAAACGGCAGAGGGTTCGACGCATCGTCTGAGCTGGTGAGTCGCCGTCACTAGGAGAGAGCGGGTGCGACTACTTGAGCCGATGGGACTTCCGGTCATGAGAGTGTCGGGCCGCCCGCCTGCCACGAGTGCATCGCGATTGCGAAATTCAGGTTACCTTCTGACATGAAGCTTGAGCGGCTCGATCATTTCGGTCTCGAAGTCACTGACCTCGAGCGTGCGGAGCGCTTTTACACCGAAGTACTCGGGCTCACTGTGGTTACCCGGATGGGCGACCAGGTGTTGCTCGACTGCGGCGGTCAGAACCTTGCGCTGTTCGCGGTAGCGCGTGCGCCGCTGGCGCCCGCGGAGCGAGCGGCAAGAATCGCCCGTCCGCTCGGGAAAGGTCATCACGCCTTCCGGGTCAGCCATGCCGATTTTTCCCTGGCCCGCGAACGCCTCGCCGCGGCCGGCGTGGAAACCGCCCGCCCCATCGATTGGGGTGATCACGACTGCCTGTATTTTCTGGATGTCGATGGTAACCTGCTTGAAGTAGTCACCTACCGCGAGCGCACCTGACCCGCCCGCGCGCGACCCGAGATGAACCCGCGAATCGAGGCGGAAAAGCTTCGTAAACATTACGGCGACCGAGTAGCGCTGGACGGCGTGTCGCTCAAGGTTTCCGCGGGCGAAGTCGTCGGTCTGTTGGGACCCAACGGCGCCGGGAAAACCACTACCCTGTCAATCCTCTCGGGCGTGATTCCGCCGGATTCGGGTGAGGTCCGGATTGGTGGCATCATGATGAATGGTTCGTCGCCGTCGGCGCGTGGCAAACTCGGCCTGGTGCCCCAGTCCATCGCGCTGTATCCGACCCTGACCGCACGCGAAAATCTGCTTTTCTTCGGGCGGATGCAGGGTTTGAGCGGCGATGTCGCCGCAGGGCGTGCCACCGAGCTTTTGGATGAGGTGGGGCTGGCAGATCGCGCACGCGAACCAGTCGGCGGATTCTCGGGCGGCATGAAGCGGCGGCTCAATCTGGCCTGCGGCATGATGCACCGTCCCTGTGCGCTGCTCCTCGATGAGCCTACCGTCGGAGTCGACCCGCAATCTCGTGGACGAATTTTCTCGATCGTCGAGCGCGCACGCGAACGTGGTGAGGCGATCCTTTACAGCACCCATTACATGGAAGAGGTCGAGCGCCTTGCCGACCGGGTCATCCTAATCGACCGCGGCAGAGTCGTCGCAGAAGGTGCGAGTGCTGCGCTCATCGCCCTGGCCGGAACGGAACCTCGAATCGAAGTGACCACCGCAAACCCTCTCCCACCGGAATGGGCCCACGGCGTCGAGGGGGTGCGGGAACTTACTCGCGAGGGCGACAACGGCGCCAAGGTGTCCCTCGCGCTGGTCCGCGTCGACCAGGCGCCGGAGATATTGCGGATGGCCGAGCGCGACGGCGGCCAGGTGGTTGAGTTCTACCTCCATCGACCGAATTTGCAGGACGCGTTTCTGGCCCTGACCGGCCGCGCATTGCGCGACGTCCCCTGAAGCCACCTGCGTGCCGTGGTTCTCAGGAGCAAGCGCAAGCGGCAAGGTTTGGTGGAGGAGCCGGCGCTGGACGGAATCGCGCTCCAGGCAACCTCGCTTTCGTATCTCGAGGACGAGCTGCGTTGCGAGCGCTCGCTGGTGAACGATGCAAGCCTGGCCAATACGCGGGCCGGCGGAGTGGTCTTTGACACCTGCGAGTTCCGCCGGTCAGCGTTCGAAGGCTCCGTGCTCAGCCGGTTGCGGGTTCTCGATTCGCGCCTTGAGAAATGCAACGCGAGCAACGCCGAGTGGGGCAACGCCCACCTTCACCGCATCGAGTTTCTCGGCTGCCGGCTGACCGGAATTTCGCTGATTAACGCAAACTGTTCCGAGCTCCTCTTGAGGGATTGCAAGGCGGAGTTTTCGCGCTGCGAAGGGTCCAAGTGGACCAACGTGCGATTCGAAAATTGCGTGCTGACTGACGCCGACTTTCGTCGCACGATATTTGATCGCGCCGCGTTCATACACTGTGACCTACGCAACGTGGACTTCGAACAGGCCAAATTCACCTCCCTGGATCTTCGAGATTCGACGCTGGAGGGGGCCAGAATAGAGCCCAGTCAATTTCCCGGATTGACCATCGACTCGCTGCAGGCGCTCGCGCTTATTCGCCAATTGGGAGCAACCGTGATCTGAAGCGCAGCGCTTTGGATCTTTTAAAGAAAACCGCACGACCCAATTTTGCCTAACACGAAGCGACTCACCGATTTAAAAAATAAATTGCTATCTCATGGCGGATCGTCGCGCGGATATCCTTCTACGCGACGATTCTTCGCATGCAAATTATAAATTCTTGCTTGCAGAGGCTTGCTCAAGCTGACAAATCTTCAAGTAGGGGCCTCATGGTGGCTGGGATTCTCATAGTGGACGATGATGCGGATACGGGCGAGGCTATGTCCGAGCTGCTTGCGTACCAGGGCTTTGAAGTTGCACTGGCCACTGACGGCCAGCGAGCTCTCGAAGCACTGCGTGGCGCCGACACCCTACCGGACGTAATCCTGCTGGATTTGATGATGCCAGTGATGAATGGGTGGCAATTTCGTAAAGCCCAACTGGATGACCCGCAACTCGCCGCGGTGCCAGTTATCGTGGTGACAGCGAGTTGGGCCTCTGACAGCCAGCTATCCCAACTGAAGGCTGCCGCACTTTTTCGCAAGCCCGTGGATGCCGGCACCCTGGTCCGAAAGATAAACAGCATCTGCCACTGAGGCTTTCCTCGCCGCAGAGCTCACCGCGCGCTCGCCGCCTCGTTCGCCACACGCTCGATTCCAACCTCTTCGAGACGCTCGACGTTCCTCTCGTGTGTGGAACGATCGATGTCGTAAAAAAGCAGGAGCGCAATCGAAATCAGGCTGCAGGAGGCAATTGCCGGCGCGTAGATCAGCGCGAAATTCCTCAGAATCGCGGGTGCCACTTGGCCCTGCACGGCGTGTTGTGGAAAGTGTACGACCGCCAGCAGCAAGCCTGACAGGAACACGCCGACGCCGTTGATGCACTTGTTCAGCAGGCCGTTGGCTGCAAACAGCAATCCCTCCGAACGCTGGCCCGTAACCACGGCGACATCTTCAACTACGTCGGCCATCATCGAGCTGATGATAATGAATCCGGTGAGCCCAAAGGCTGCGGTCAGGAAATAGCTGGCCAGCAAAATCGTCAAAAGCGTCGAAGTGTGGTTCGCCGGCATCAACCCAGCAGGCGTAGCGCGATTGGCCCGCTCGCGGTGAAGGTTGAACAGACGAATAGGCCGATCATGGAAGGTTTTTTGCCGAACCGTTTTGAGATGCCCGGAGCCAGGACCACGCCAACGAATGCGGAAACGGTCGCGATCATGGGGAAGTACGACATCTGCGCAGGAGTGAGCTCCCAATAGTAGTTGCCGACGTACAGCTCCAGCGTGCCGCTCAGACCCAGGGAAATCGCGCCAAATACTCCGGATGCGATCAGTGCGAGAAACGATCGATTGGTTAGGGTACCGCTGAGCTCGCGCCAGCGCTGGGCCCAGCTCTGCGCGCGCTTTGGCTCATGAACGAGGCTTGCGATGAACTTGTGAGTTCCGAGGCACGAAATCATGATCGAAGCGAACATCAATAGGCCGCCGACCAGGGCATATTGGCTGTAGCCGGCGCGATTCATCAGTCCGAGGGGATGGGTCGCGTCCTTGCCAGAAATACCTGCAGGGCGAGCACCCCCATGCCCGCTCCGCCCAGCGTTCCAAAAAAGAACCGCGAGCTCATCAACCTGGTGCGCTGGTCATAGTCGAGGGTCAGCTCCGGAGCCAGGGCGGTGCTCGGAATCTCGTACAGATTCAACAGCAGTCGGACCGTGACCAGCAGCGCAACCAGATAAATGAACAGGCTTTGATTGGACCATCCGTGCGGCGGGTTCCAGAGAAAGTAGAACGCGAAGGCGATCGGAACCGCGGAGGCATACATGAAGGGATGGCGCCGGCCCCACCGTGACCGCGAGTGATCCGACCATTCGCCGATCAGCGGATCGCAGATCGCATCGAACATTAGCGTGACCATCATCGCCGCTCCTACCCAGGCCGCCGGCAGGCCCACCACCTGGTTGAAAAACAGCATCAGCAAGGAACTTAGCGCCGCGACGTGGATTCCGAAGGCCACCGAACCGACCCCATAGAGAATGTTGGTGCCCAGGGTAAGAGGGGGGCGGGGCGCTGATGACTGACTCATCGTCTCCGTCCAGGCGTCGGTTTGTAAGTTGCCAGCTCGAACAAGGTGCTCTGCTCCCGGCCACTGGCGAGCAATCCAACTCGAGTTCACCAGCTGTGCAGCGTGATGAAGTCGCTCGACGGCACGAATACTTACCGCGCCCGGGTGAGCGGCGCAATTCTTGATTTTTGCGGGTCCTGGCGCGGGCTCACAGATAGCGGGTGAGACCCGGATGGGTTGCCGAGACCGTGGGGGGAACGCGGTTGGCGGCGTTCCTTGCGAGCGACTTTCGTGTTAATCGGACTGCCATGATTCGCGCGGTCCTGCTCGCGATCGGCAAGGAATTCCGCCTGCTTAGGCGCGATCCGGTGGGCCTGTTCATGCTGATTGTCGCCCCCATCGCGGTAATCGCTGCCGCGGGCTTCTCGTTGTCCAGTGTTTACGGAGGGGGTTCCTCATCATACGCGGTCGCGGTGGTCGACGAGGATAACGGCGAAATTTCGCGCGCCGTGATCGATGCGTTGCGCAGCAAACCATCACTCGTGGTCCTGCACGTCGACCATCGCGACCTGGCCCGGGCGATGGTCCGTGAACACAAGCAGGCAATCGTTGCGATCATAATCCCGGCGGGCACCACCGCCGCATTTGAAGGCGGCGCATCGGTCCGGCTCATCGTGTACGCGGATCCCGTCCGCTATCTGGAGACCGTCAACGTCGAACTCGAGCTGGCCCACCTGGGCAGGCGCATCAACCAGGCGGCCAACGACCGCGCGCGCCAGGCGCTGGCGCAGGCGCGAGAGCGCCTGGAGCGGGAGATCGCGGAGGCCAATCATGGTGCCGACCAGGCGCGCGCGGCCATCGCGCAGTTCGCCAAAACCGCGCAGCATTCTCGCGCACAACTTGACGCCGAGATACGTCAGCAACTCGAGACGGCCGTGGCCAGCACCCGCGCCCAGACCGAGCAGGCCTTGAACAGCGCTATCACCGAACTCTCCTCACAGGCGCAGTCGCAGGTCGCGTCGCAGCGCGCGTTGCTCGGCCAGACCCGCGACTATCTGGAGCGTCTCAAGACAACGCGGGTCGCATTTGAAAAATGGCTGGCGGACCTTCAGGAGTTGGCGGGCTCGCGCGCGTCGAGCATCCCCCCGCCGCCCGCGTTTCCGGAGCCCCCACCCGATCTGCTGACCATCGGCAACTCCGAGCCTGCCGCCCCCGATTTCGCCGCGCTTCGCGCCCGCCTGAAGAAGTCAATCGCCACGCCGGACTTGAACGTTCACATCCCGGGGGTGGAGTTTCCGCCGCTGCCCGAGATTCCTGCGCTTCCGACCCAGGCGACCAAGGTTTCCGCGACGGTTCCCGGCACGATTGGTTTCGCGGAGGTGGATTCCAACGGAGTAGAGGTCAGCCCCCTGAGTGGGTTCAACGCGTTCGACCTGCAGGTGCCCGGGTTTGCAGTAACCTTCTTGCTGATCGGCATGTTGATGGGCGTGTCTCTCGCGCTGATCGACGAGCGCGATTGGGGAACGCTGGACCGTCTGCGTGCCGCCGCCGCGCCGCTGGGTGCAACCTTTGCCGGCAAATTGCTCGCCCGGTTCGTGATCGGGTTTGTGCAGATGGCGGTGCTGTTTGCCGCCGGCTGGGTCTTCTTTGGGATCTCGCTGGGACGCGCCCCCCTGGCCCTGGTGGTTCCGTGCGCTGCGATCGCATTTGCGGGCGCGGCCTTCGGGCTGGTGGTCGCCGGGATCGGACGCACGCGCGATGCAGTTCTTCCGGTTGGCGCGATCGTGATCATGACAATGGCCGCGGTCGGGGGATGCTGGTGGCCGATAGATTTCGAACCGGGGTGGATGCAGAAGGCGGCGTTGGTGGTGCCGACGACCTGGGCGATGCGCGCCTTCAACGATCTGATGATTCGAGGTCTTTCGGCATCGAGCGCTTTGGTCCCGAGCGCCGTCAATCTCGGATTCGGGTTCCTTTACATGATTGTCGGGATCGCGATCAGCCGCCGACGGTTCGCGCCGTGAAACCGCGCGCGGGCCGGCGCGACCACGCCGCGGGCCAAGCCTCCGCTGTTCGGATTTGATGCGCGGGCGACCATCTGCTTCCACGTCGTCGCGACCGGCGGCTCTTCCCGACTACGGTACGGGAGCTATCTTGGGTTGATTTGAAGATCGTCGAAATCCGCCATCGTCGACGAGTGAGTTTCTTCGCTGTTGCTGGCAAACGCGACCGTCTTCACCTTCCCCGGCTTGGTTCCGAAGGCGCGCTGGTAGTCGGAGACCAGGTGCACTTTTTCAGGGACCCATCGCCCGAGCTTGCCTGACCCGCTCTCCAGCACGATCGCTTTCACGGTATCCGGCGAATACGGGTCCGGGATGATGCTTCCCACGGCGTGGCTGGTGTCCCAGACATACTCCAGCTTGCGCTCGATCGAGGGATCGGCCGCGTCACGGAACACCACGAACAACCGCGCTGCCGCATCGTCGCCATTGCGCGTGGAAATATCCGCCCGCTGTGGCATTCGATCCACGCGCCAACGCCAGGTCAGAAGCGGGTACTGCTCGGGGTCGAATGGGCTATTGATTCCAAAAGAGTAGAAGGAACCGTCGGTCGAGATTCTCAGGAAGTGGTTACCCCCGGTCTCCTGAGCGTCTTCGACCCTTCCCTTGTCCGGCTGGGGACCAAGCCCTTCGGTCGCCCAGCCTGGTGGGACCCCGTGTTCGAAATTCTCATCGACCGGAGATTGGGCCGGGCTCGCCGCGAGCGCGGCGGCAAGCGCAATGGCCAAAACGGCGACGACGCAATATTTCATCTTGTCTCGGCCCTTGCTCGCACGGTAACCACAGGAGGCGACAGCAACTCCTCCATAAGAACCCCGGGACTATAGTCCGCCCGAGTGGTGATCAGAAGGGAAACGAAAGTGTGAACTCCACCTTCGAGTTTCTCCCATCCGGTGATTACGTATCCGATTCCGGGATGTTCGCCGCGGATATGCTCCGGGGGATCCGGCCGGTTGGGAGCGTCGTTAAAATAGAGCTGGCGGTTGAGCAGCGGCAGATCAGGCGTGGGTGCGAGAGTCTGGACCGTGGTCCGGCCCGCGCCGCGAATTGCGATCCATGAGATGGGAACGGAACCCATCGCTGCGAGCCGTTGCTCCATCTCCTGGTTACCAATTTTTAGCGGCGGCATTGACATCTGCGACCACAACAGTTCATAGCCGCTCAAATCATTGAAATCGAGATCGATGCGGACGCGAATATCGCGGAAGAAGATCCGCGGCGCCCATGAGAAATGCATTTTGAACGGGTTTTCAAGATGGTCGCGATAAAAAAAATCATTCCGCTCGAAGACCGGCGAACGAAGTCCCAGCAGCAGATTTACGGAGTGGCTGAGGCGGCGGACCATCCGGATCGGACCCACCTTCCAGGCCAGCAGCTGACTATGGATGTCGTCTTCCGTAAACGAAAAATGGATCAAACCAATAACCAGCGTGGTTAGCCGTACCTTCATGCGATCGATCAGGTTCGGCCGATGCTCGCCGACCCCGTTCTGCGTCACGAACTCGGTCGGAAGTCCATTGGTCAAGCCCACGCGATAGTGGTCGGTCTCGACGGTATCGGTGCGCGGATCGTAGGCGACATAACGCCGGTCACTCAGGCGAGGCGCACCGGCGACGCCAACATAAGCATAGCGGAGCGGGCCACCCAAGGGGTCAGCGACCTCGATTTCGAGAGCCTGCGACGGCAGCTGGGCGGTCGCGGTGCCTTTTTCACCAAGATCCGAGACGATCAACGCGATCTCGTCGTCGGGCGCGAGCGTGGGCCGAGGATTGCCCGGCATTCCAGCCGGTCCCTCGGGAAGCGCGTAGCTGCCGTCATGAGAGACTTCGTCCACCTGAAACGGGATCGGCTCGGCCCTGCCTCCGTGGATGGCCAAAACCTCGAGATGGCCGATGTCGATACCCGAAAGCACCGGCAATTGGCTGCCTTTCAGAATCAGGGGCTGCCATTCACGCGGACTCGCCAAAACCCGGGACGCGCACAAAACCGCAACGAGCCAGACCGCGACGATGTCTGCCAGGTGGCGCGAGTGGCGCGGGCGGCGATAATACATTACAGGGGTCCAGCATGGTGGATTTTGCGGTTTCTCCAAAATCAGACAAGCCTCCCAGAGCGGTCGAGGAACTGGCGGCGGCCATCCAGGCCGACGGTGGCGAGGTCCTGGCGGCATTTGAAGAACCGATCGGCGCGCACTGGCATATCTTCGCGTTGCTACCGCTCAACCTGGTCGAGGGCACACCCTACCAGCGCGATCTCTCGCCTGCGCACCTCAAGCGGATGGTCGAAGTGATGAAGAAGCTCGATCGCTATACCGAGCCGATCGTGGCGGTGCGATCGGATGGTCACTACTGGACGCCTAACGGGAACCATCGCCGCGCCGCGGCCGCCAAGGTCGGCGCCAAAAGCATCCCCGCGATCGTGGTTCCGGAGCCCGAGGTGGCATTCCAGATCCTCGCCCTCAACACCGAGAAAGCGCACAACCTCCGCGACAAGGCGCTGGAGGTGATCAGGATGTATCGGGCGCGCCTGGCCGATCAGCCGCGGCGCGCGGAAAAGGAGTTCGCATTCGAATTCGAGCGCGCACATTTCATCACGCTGGGACTGCTTTACGAGAAGAAGCCGAAATTTTCGGGGGGCGCCTACGCACCGATTTTAAGCCGCGTCGACAATTTCCTGGCGCAGCCGCTGAAGGAAGCGATTGGAGAACGTGAGGAACGCGCGGGACAGGTGGAACGCGCGGACGAGCTGGTTACCGATCTGGTTGCGCAGGGCAAGAAGCGGGGACTGGTGCATCCGTATCTCAAGAACTTCATCATCGCCCGGTCGAATCCGCTCACCCGCGCGCGCAAGACCATTCCCACTTGCAACGCGGCGCTGAACAGCCTGATCAAAGCGCTGTCAGAATTCGACCTTGACAAGATTCACTTCGGTCAAATCCGCGCGGCCGCGCAAATAGCGGCGGCCACCGCTACGGAATAAGAAATCGGCGATTTTCAGGTGCCCTCACCTGGATGAGCGCATCCGATCCATAAACGGCGGTGCGGTCCGGGTTTTCCTAGGCGGCCGCGGGCGCCTGACTTAGTTCAAACGCGCCGGCTTCGAGGCCTTCCTTGGAGCGGAGCACTACCTTTGCACCCAGCTTCTCTTCCAGGGCCTCGAGATCCTTGGCGCCATTGTCATAAAGATAGCGCGCCACCTCGGAGCTAAGCTTTACGATCACCATGTCGCCGAGCGCTCGTCGCGCCGCCTCGCGCCGGATGCCGCGGATTACTTCGGCGGCAACCGTGGCGATGGATTTGACCACCCGGCGCCCCTGGCATCGCGGGCATTGGTCGGTGAGGGATGCTTCCAGGCTCTCCCGGGTGCGCTTGCGCGTCATCTGCACCAGCCCGAGTTCGGAGATCTTGAGCGCCGAAGTTCGCGCCTTGTCGCGCTTGAGCGCAAGTCCGAGCGCCTCGCTGACCTTCCTGCGGTCCGTTTCGCGCGCCATGTCGATGAAATCGACGATGATGATGCCCCCGATATTGCGCAGTCGGAGCTGCTTGACGACTTCCTCGACGGCTTCCAGGTTGGTTTTCAAAACCGTCTCGTCCTGGTTGCGCTTGCCGACAAAGCGACCGGTGTTGACGTCGATGGCGGTGAGCGCTTCGGCCTGATCGAACACCAGGTAGCCACCCGATTTGAGCCACACCTTGCGATCGAGCGCGCGCTCGATTTGGGGCTCGATGTCGAAACGGTCGAAAATCGGCTCCTGACCCTGGTGCAGCATCGCCCGCGCGCGCAGGCGTGGCATGTAGGTCTGTATAAATTGAACGATGCGGCTGTAGGTATCGGGATCATCGCACCACAGGCGCTCGACCTCGCTGGAAAACAGATCGCGCACCGTACGCAGCGCCACATCGAGATCGCTGTAGAGCATCGAGGCCGGAGGGCCCTTCTCGCTCTTTTTCAGTATCGAACCCCAGGTCTTGGTGAGAAATGCGACGTCGCGCTGGATATCGCGCCGTGACAGCCCTTCGCATGCGGTGCGCACGATGAAGCCACCCTGCGGGGGGCGCGCTTCGTTCACCGCCGCGCGCAGGCGCGCACGTTCTTCGGCGCTGGCAATGCGGCGCGACACTCCCAAATGATTGCTGGTTGGCGTGTAGACGAGGTAGCGGCCGGGCAGCGAGATGGATGAAGTCAGCCGGGCGCCCTTGGTCCCCATCGGTTCTTTTGCGATCTCAACAATTATTTCCTGTCCGCGGCGAAGCTGCTGCTCGATGGGCAGGCGCGAGCGTTGCGGTCGGCGTGGCGGTTTGCGCCGCGCCGCCCGGTGTTCGACCGCTGCCGCGTCATGGTTCGCGCCGTCTGCGGTCTGTACGGAATCGTCGATCGCTTCTACGACCGGCGGCTCATCGGTTTCGACGTCTTCCTCGCCCAATACTTCGGCGATCGAGCTGAGTCCGTCGGTTTCACCCTGGAAGTCAGAGACGTGGAGAAACCCCGCCTTTTCAAGCCCGATGTCGACGAACGCCGCCTGCATTCCGGGCAGCACGCGCGTCACTTTGCCCTTGTAGATGTTACCCACTAATCCGCGATGGGCATCGCGCTCGAGGTAGAACTCGGCCAGCGAGTTGTCCTCGAGTAGAGCCACCCGCACCTCAAGTGCGGATGCGTTGATTACGATTTCACGTTTCACTTGGAAAATGTTGTACGCCCCTTGATGGCGCGGTTTCAAACACGCGGGGGGTCGATGAGAATTTTCGCGGAATTTCGGTGCCTGGAATGGACTATACCGATTGACATCCGCCCATCAGCCACCACCACGAACTACCCGGATCATACGGAGGGGTTCGCGCGCGCGCAAGGCGAGCACGAAAAGCCTTTAATTCACAGGCTTTTCATGGCGGAGAGCCTTGACATGGTGTTCGCGGGCAGTTACGAAACTTCTAATGTCTTCGGCGGCGGTAGCTATTGGGGCGCCAGTGCCGGGCGCCTCGATTCTCAATACCAAGGTCCTGGTTCTTAACCGGTCGTACCTGCCCGTCCACATCACCTCAGTAAAACGCGCTTTTGCATTGCTCTACCAGGGAGTCGCGCGAGCGGTCGACGAACAATACCGGACCTTCGATTTTGACTCGTGGCGCGACCTGGCGGTTGAGGTACATCACGAGCGGGTGGGCACCGTCAGCGGATTTATTCGGGTGCCGCGGGTATTGCTGCTTACGGCGTACGAGCGCATTCCCAAGCGACACGTCCGGTTCTCGCGCTTCAACATCTTCGCGCGCGACAACAACACCTGCCAGTACTGCGGACGCAGACTTCCGCGCACCGAACTGAATCTCGACCACGTAATTCCGCGCTCTCGTGGCGGGACGTCGACCTGGGAGAACATCGTTTGCTCATGCCACCACTGCAACCGCCGGAAGGGCGGGCAAACTCCGGAAGAAGCGTCCATGGCGCTCATCCGCAAACCTCGCCGGCCCGAATGGACCCCTTTCAGTGCGGAAATGTTCTCGCTCAGGCGATATCGTGAGTGGATGCCGTTTGTCTCCCAGGTCGATAGCGCCTACTGGAATACCGAACTGATTCAAGACTAAATTCGTCTTATCAAAAAAATTGGGCCCAAAGGACAACCAGGGGTTGCCCGCCGGCCCTGTCCGGGAGGTCAGGATATCACGCACTCGGACTCTTGGATGGCTGATTCGCGGTGAACCGAAGGCGGATATCTTGATCGGCCGTATAGGGTCGTGGGATAACGTGTTTGGTGGTGGTGCGGTGGAGGCGCTGGACGCATGCGCTTAAAAAGCCTTGAATTAGTAGGCTTCAAGTCTTTTTTCGAACCTACGACGATAAGCTTCGCATCCGGCATAACGGCGGTTGTCGGTCCCAACGGCTGCGGCAAATCCAACGTCGTTGACGCCATTCGCTGGATACTCGGAGAACAGGCGCCGACCCGCCTGCGCGGCAAGACGACCGAAGATCTGGTTTATGCGGGTAATGATCAGAATCCCGCAGCGGGAATGGCGGAGGTGGCCCTGGTCCTGGACGCCGAAGATGGTGGCCAGCTCCCCGAACCCTATTCGGCGCTCAGTGAAGTCGCGGTGACCCGCCGCGTGTATCGTTCGGGTGATTCCGAATATCTCATCAACAAAATTCCCTGCCGGCTGAAGGACATCACCGAGTTCTTCATGGCGGCGCAGATTCATAGCCGCGGCTATTCTCTGATCGAACAGGGCAAAATCGAGGAGATTATCCAGGCCAAGCCGCACGAGCTTCGATCGATGATCGAGGAGGCGGCCGGGCTCTCCCTGTTCAAGGGCCGCCGGGAAATTTCCGAGCGCAAACTCGAACGGGTCAAGGAAAACCTGTCGCGCGTCAACGACGTGCTCAGTGAGATCGAAAGGCAGCTCAGCTACGCACGACGCCAGGCGAAGAAGGCGGAGCAGTACAAGATTATTCGCGCCGAGCTGTCGGAATTGGAGAAACTGGCCGCGGCGCGCCGCCTGCTCGCGGAGCGCGACACGCTCGGCACCGAAACCGTACGCGCCGAACAGTTGGCCAGCTCGATCGAGAATTCGCGGCAGGGTGCATTCGACGCGCAGAGGCTCGTTGAATCCGCGTCGAGCGATGCCCAATCGCTGCGTGGCGAGTTGGCAGCTGCTGAGCGCGAGCTCGAGAACCTGGTGGCGGGTGCGACGCAGCGCGAGCGCACGCGTGTGTTTCTCACCCGCAAGCTACACGACCTGAGCGAGTCGCAACCAGCGATTATCGCCCGGCTCGAAGAGCTCGAAAGCCGGGCCACCTCTGCCCGCGCGGCGCGCGCAGAGGCCGGTGCGCGACATGCGCGCGAGACCGCGGCTGAAGAATCGGGTCACGAAGCGGCGCTTGCCGACCTGACCGAACAGTTGCGCGTCGCCGAGAAAGATCTCAAGGGAACCGACGCCAAGGCCGAGAACCTCAAGGATGACCTGGCGGACGTCGTGCGCGAAGCGGCGGTGGTTCGCGGTCGCCTCGGCGATCTGGCGGGAGAGCGCGCGGAGCTCGAGGAGAAGCTGGCGGGCTTCAACACGGGCAACGGCGGTGCCCTCAAGCTGCACGTGCTTACCTCCAACGCGCATGCACTGCTGAGCGCCGCCGAGCAGCGACTCGAGCGCTGCCACGGTGAACTTAACGCCCTGGAAGCCAACGAGCGGCGAGGTGCGGAGGCAGAGATCGAAGCGCGCACGGCTCTCGAGCATCTGGCCCAGCGGGTTGGATCGCTGCGCTCGCCGGTCGCCCCGAGGCAGGAGACCGCGTCCTCCGAGCGCACTTCCGAGAAAAGTCAGCGTTTGACCGCGGTGCTCGAATCAATGAATGGCGACCGTCCCACGACGCCGCCCGCTTGGCTGCACGAGGTGCTTAATGCGCCCGCCGAGCTGGTGGCGGCCCTCCACGCGGTGCTGGGTGCGGAGTTGGAATCCGTGGTGGTTGATTCGCCGGGGTTCGCGCTGCGCGCGATCGAAATTCTCAAACGCGATCAGGGTGGGCGACTGAGCTTCGTGCCGGAGCCCGACGTGACCGCAACACCTCATCCTGCGATCGAGGCGCCCGGCGTGTCCGGCCGCCTGCTTGATATGATCAGCGTCGAGCCCAGATTCCGCGCCGTTGCCGAGGCGATGCTGGGGCACGTGCTGGTGGCTGACGATCTTAACTCCGCGATGGCGGCTTCGAACCTGAACGGCCGCGGAACCCTTTTCGTCACGCGCGAGGGCGACCTTCTCAATCCGGGCAGGATGATCGCAGGTGGCAGCCTGACTCCGAAGGCGGCGGCTCACGGTGGGGACGCGGCGGCACGCGAGACCGCGAGTCGTGAGCTTGCGCTGGCCGAAGACCAACATCGCGCCGCTGCCGAGCGCCTGGCGCAATGTCAATCTGCCCGAGAAGTAGCCGCCAATGCCCTGACTGCAGCGCGGGCCCGGGTGAATGAATGCGAACACGAGGTGGTCCAGCGTCGCGCAGCAGTTGCGCAAGCCGATCAGGAGTCGGCCTTGGCCGAGGCAGAGGCGGCGAACGCGCGACGCAGGCTCGCGGAGATAGTTGAGAGTGTCAGCGCGGGGAACGCGCGCCTTGGCGAGCTGGCTACCACCGAGCAGGACGCGCGCGCCCGGCTGGGTGGGATACGCGATGAGCTTGCCGCGTGCCGTGCGAGCACCGACCGACTGATGACGGCGGTGGCCGAAGCCGCCGCGCGCGTGGACGCACGCAAGTCAGAACTTGCCGCGCTGGAACGTGACCTGCGTCACGCAGTCGAAACTGTGGCACAGATTGATTCGCAAATCGCGGAGCATGGCGAGAACCTGGAACGTTCGCGAACCGAGCGAGTGGACTTCGAGCGCGAACTCAACACCCTTGCCGAACAGCATGAGGCAGCGCGAATTCGCGAAACTCAACTGACCGCGAGCGTGGAACGGCTGCGGGTGGAATGCTCCGAATGCGAGTCGAACCTGGAGACCAAACGCGAGCACCTCAAGAACGCACGCGAGGAGCTGCAGAGGCTGGAGGGCGAGACCCGCGGGTGTGAGCTCGCCCGCGAGCGCGCCAGAACGCTAAGCGAGGAACTCGCGCGCAGCTTCCGCGAAAAGTTCGAAGCTGACTTCGACTCGATTGCGGCCGAGGTGATTCCCGGGCTCGAAGGGCGGGACCCGGTTCAGGACGATGCGCGTTTGCTGGAACTGCGGGCCAAGGCCGAGCGAATTGGCGAAGTGAACCTCGCCGCGGACAGCGAGGTGAAAGAGTTGGAGGAACGCGCCGCGCTGCTGGGTGAGGAGCGCGCGGACCTGGACGCCGCGGTGCAGGATTTGACCAGGACGATCAGTCATCTGAACCGCGAGGCGCGCAAACGCTTCGCCGAAACCTTCCAAGGCGCGGCGAAGAACTTCGAAGAACTGTTTCCCAAGCTGATGCGCGGCGGAAAGGGTCGCCTGGAGCTGGGTGAAGCGACCGATGTGCTCGATGCGGGCGTGAATATTATGGTGCAGCCTGCGGGCAAGACGGTGAAGGAAATCGGCCTGCTATCGGGCGGCGAGAAGGCGCTCTCCGCGATGGCGCTGGTATTCTCGCTGTTCCTCCTGAACCCGAGTCCGTTTTGCGTAATGGACGAAGTTGATGCGCCGCTGGACGAATTCAGCCTGGCGCGCTTCACCGACCTGCTTGGCGAGTTGAAGGGCCACTCACAATTCATCGTGATTACTCATAACCAGCGCACCATGCAGCGGGCCGACCAGATTCACGGGGTCACCATGGATCGCCCCGGTATCTCCAAGGTCATCTCGCTGAGGATTCCGGAAGCGGCGTAGTTGAGGGACTGATCCGCGCTGCGGCGCGACCGCGCCCAGGGGCGCCGTTGACAAGGACTTCGCGGCACCAGGATGAACCTTGGTGGGTCGAACCTTGCTTCTCCTTGCACCGCCAAGGGTCCGGGATCCCGACCTCCTCCGCGGTGCTGATTGGCGCCGGGACGCGGCTGGGGAGCGCCCGGCCCCTTTGAAGTGACGCTAGAAGTACCCCTCCGCGCGCAACCGCTCCATGATGCCCCCGGATCGAACGATCGCTTGCAGGAATTCGGGCATTTTGGTTCCGGTGCGCCGCTCATTGCGCGTGACGTTCTCGACGATGCCGGTTGCAATCTCCAGTCGTAGCACTTCGCCTTCGGCGACCAGCTCCCGGACGCCCGGACACTCCATCGCCGGCAGCGCGTAGTTGACGCTGTTGCGGTAGAAGAGTCCGTTGAGAGTCTCGGCAACCACCGCGGCGATTCCCAGCCGCTTCAAAAGCAGCGAAGCCGGACGACTCGATCCGGTTCCGAAGTTGCGCCCACCCACCAGGATGTCCCCCGCTTGCACTTCTTCAACCCATCCCGGTCGATAGGTGGCGAACACGGCGCGCACCTGCTCCTCCAGCGACTTGCCAAACACCGTCTGTGGCATCATCAGGTCGGTGTTAAGGTTGTCTTCGCCAAACAGCCATGCCCGGCCTCTAACTACCAGGGGATCGCTCATGGGTTGTCCTCGAGGTAGGTTGTGGGGTCACAGATTCGGCCCGCGATCGCCGAGGCGGCGACGGTCGCCGACGACGCCATGTAGATTCGGGCAGAAGGACTTCCCATCCTCCCTTTGAAATTACGCGTGCTCGAAGTGATGCAAACCTCGTTGGGCCCCACGATGCCCAGGTGTCCGCCGTAGCAGGCGCCGCAGGTCGAATTGGTTACCACCGCACCGGCCTCGAGGAGCGTCTCGACGTATCCGCGGTGGACCGCTTCCTTAAGAACTCGCTGCGATGCGGGGGTGACGATGAAGCGCACGCCGGGCGCGACTTTTCTGCCGCGCACCACCTGCGCCGCGATCCGAAAATCTTCGAGCTTGCCGTTGGCACACGAGCCAACGAAAGCCTGGTCTATCGGAACCTCGTCGGCCAACTCGGCGACCGGCAGCGTGTTGTGCGGAATGAAGTCGGGCCGCGCGACGTATGGCCTGAGCGCCGAGAGGTCGATGTCATGGGCGGCGGAGTAGGTGGCGTCCGGGTCGCTCTCAATTGCTTCGAAGGTTTCACGCGTCACGGAACGCAAATGTTCGACGACTCTCTGGTCGGCGGGGAAGGTGGCGAACTCGGCGCTGAGTTCCGCGCCCATGGTAGCCAGGGTCGCCCGGTCATCGAGGGTCAGTTCCGCGACGCCGGGTCCGCCGAATTCGATGTTGTGACCCTCAACACTCCCGGCTACCGCGGCCAGATGAAGGAAGACATCTTTGCCGAATATATTGGCCGGCTTCCTGCCGCGCAGCTCGAATTTTACGGTGGGTGCGACCTGATACCAGGTCTTCCCGGTGCACATGATTTGGAGCATCTCGAGGGGACCCATGCCGCGCGCGACGCAATTGAAGGCGCCCGAGGCGCAGGTGTGCGAGTCGGTGCAAGTCAGAATCTGGCCGGGCAGCGCGATGCCATTTTCCAGGATCACCTGATGACAGATACCGCCGCGACCGACGTCATAGAACTTCTCGACCCCGAACTGCCGGACGAACCGGCGCGCGATCGACTGCCCCTCGGCGTCGGCAATCGTGGGCGCAGGAACTGCATGGTCGAGGATGACGACAATTTTGTGGGGGTCCGCAATCCGCTTGGGCATCGGCGCGGTCGCGGCAAAGGTCAGGTCGATCTGAACGATCTTGTCGACATCGCAAACGACGATGTCGCCGGGGCGGACCCGGCTGCCGCCGCTGTGCCGCGAGAGAATCTTCTCGGCCATCGTCATGCCCATATGCGACCTCCTGCGCGGCGGCGAACGATACGGTCCTACCGACCAGTGTACTTCTTGCCCAGCGCGTCCATCTCATCGACGCCGAGCAAATCGATCAGCTCACGGAACGCATTATCCTGCGCGATCGGCTTCACGGCACCGGTCTCCTTGAGTTCGCTCAAGGCACTGCGGGCGGATTGATAGTAGTGGAGCAGGGTTCCCGAATAGATGGTAAGCTTAAACCCGTGGCGGGCGAGTTCCGCCACGGGCAACAGCTGCCCGTTGTACAGGAGCGGCAAATTCTTGAGCCGCTCCGCATAGTTGCGCAAGTCGTCCAGCGTGCGGATGCCGTCGACGAAGATAAGGTCGGCCCCCGCCTCACGGTACGCGGCAGCGCGGCGAACTACCTCGTCCCATCCGTGGACCGCGAGCGCATCGGTGCGCGCGATGATCACGGTGTCGGGATCGCGGCGCGCGTCGCATGCGGCCCGCACCTTGGGGACCATCTCGTCCTGCGGGATCACCTGCTTGCCGGCGAGGAATCCGCACCGCTTCGGCCACACCTGATCTTCGATGTGCAACGCGGCGGCCCCGGCACGTTCGTATTCGTTTACCGTGCGCCACACGTTGACCGGATTGCCGTACCCGGTGTCTGCGTCGCAGATAACCGGAATCTGCACCGAGCGTGCGATGGTCCGGACGTTCTCCACCATCTCGCTCATCGTGAGCAGCCCGAGGTCGGGAAATCCGCGGGCCGCGGCGGTTCCAAAACCGGTCATGTAGACCGCCTCGAAACCGACCCGCTCGGCGATCTTGGCCTGCAGCGCATCGTAGACAAACGGGGCGACCACCATCGGGGTTTGGTTCAGTTTCTCGCGCAACTGTTTTGCGGCGTTCATGTCTGCTCCGGCATTTAAATCTGGCTGTATCCGCTGCCTTTACGATCGAACCCGATCCCGGTGCCCCGCGTGATAAGCCCGTACTCCTTGAGAAGTTCCTGGCTGTAAGTCACGCGGCCGCTGATCTTGTTCACCGGTTCGGTGACCAGCAGCAGCGCAGCGCGCACCATATACTCGATCGGCTCCCCATCCTGCATGGTCTCGACCAGGTGGTGGTACAAAGTTCCCGGCGTCGCGACGATTTCGGATGGCGAGAGACAGGTTACCGAAATGCCCTCCTCGAATACTTCCGCGGCCAGTCCCTGGGTCATCCGCTCGAGGGCCGCCTTCTCGGCGCCATAACACACCGCGCCCGGCCTGAAGTCGTCCTTCTTGTAGGGGCCCCGGCCGGGACCGATGGCCGCGCCCGACGAGATATTCAGGATCGCACCGGACCTGCGCGGGATCATGTCCTGCAACACCAGCCGGCTGAGCATGAAGGGTGCGTGCAAATTGACCTGGAACGAGCGCTGCCATCGTTTCGGAGGAAAATCCTTCACCGGGATGAAGTAGGTCAGCGCGGCGTTATTCACCAACACCTCGCACGGGCCGTAAATCTTCTTCCCCTCGGCAACCAGCCTCTCGCACTCGGCCTCCGCAGACACGTCGCAGGTCACGGCAGTAGCTTCACCACCCGCCTTTCGGATTCCGGCAACGGTGCTTTCCAGCGAGCCCCCGAGCGGATGGTCGCCCTCCTTGAGGGTGCGCGCGGAGCAGATGATTCTGCCGCCCTCGCGCGCGAACAACTCGGCGATGGCCTTGCCGATTCCGCGACTGGCGCCGGTCACAATCACGACCTTTCCATCGAGCTTGCCCATCGAACGCTCCCCTGTTTCCGAAGTGTTACCGGGGATATTCATCTTAGTCGTTGTCGCCGTCACTCGACCACTGATCAAGCCCCATCGGTTGAGCCCGCGCCTGGTTCTGCGGTTTCGGATCGATCCCGCGGCTGTTATTGTGTGTGTGCGCCGGCGATTTAGACGGCGCTCGTGGAAATGTTGTCGCTCGATCTCAATACCGTCGCCATCCTTGTGATTGCTCTCGTCCTGGGGAGCGCGCTTGCATTCATCGGCGTTCTCATTCAGTGGAGCCTGCGCAAGGCGCGTCCTTCGCAAGCCGAGCCCTCGCTGCCGGAGGCGCGCGCGGCGCTGGTCCAACGCTCGGAGGAAGCGCTCTACCAGGAAGCGCTGGAGGGTACGCTGGCGCCGGAGCAGGCAGCCCCCCCGATTTCGGAGCGCCCGACCAGCCTGGACGAGGTTCCGGCCCCCGCCGAAGTTGAGGAGCGCGAACCCGCGCCGAAGGCGCCGGTGCGAATCGGAATCGGCCTGCGCAAAACGCGCGAGAATTTCCTGGCGCGCATCCGCGCTGCGATCACCGGTAGCAAGAAGACCGAAGAGCTCTACGAAGGTCTCGAAGAGGCCCTGATTGCCGCCGATGTGGGTGTCGAAGCCAGTTTGAAGATCGTCGAAGCGGTGCGCATTCGGCTTGGCAATGACAGCCGTCCTGAGGTGGTGCGCGATGCTCTCAAAGCGGAAATCGCACGCATCCTCGAGGCTGCCACGCGGGCGCCGGCGGATTCCGGCGATGCGCCGCTGGTCATCATGATGGTGGGCGTCAACGGCGTAGGGAAAACCACCACGGTCGCCAAGTTGGCGGCCAGGCTCAAGGCGGAACGTGGCGGTGTGATCGTGGCTGCCGCGGACACTTTTCGGGCTGCCGCGATCGAACAGCTCCAGGTCTGGTGCGATCGCGCCGGCGTCGACATGGTCAAGCAGTCGCAAGGCTCCGACCCGGCCGCGGTTGCCTTCGACGCCGTCAAGGCCGCCGTCGCGCGCAACGCCAGGTCGGTCGTGATCGACACGGCAGGACGTCTGCAGACCAAGGTCAACCTGATGGAGGAGCTGAAAAAGATCGCGCGGGTGGCGGGGCGCGAACTGCCCGGTGCCCCGCACGAAACCTGGCTGGTGCTGGACGCGAACACCGGACAGAATGCGCTCAGTCAGGCGAAGATCTTTGGCGATACGGTTCCGCTCACCGGGGTGGTCCTGGCCAAGCTTGACAGCACGGCCAAGGGCGGGGTCGTTATTGCGATCGCCGACCGGCTCAAGGTACCGGTCCGCTTCGTGGGTCTTGGTGAAGAAATTGACGACCTGCGCGAGTTCGATGCGCGCGAATTCGTCGACGCGCTGTTCGAAGGTGGGCAGGGCGAGGGAGATAACGCAAGCGGCTCTTATGCAGCTTGACAGGCTAGTTAATCGAAAACTAAAGTAAAGGTAGAAGTTTCGCTATGTCCACGTCGATCGATGTCCTCAAGCAACTTGATGAGCGTATTCAGGCATCAGTAACCCGCATTCAGCAACTGCGCAAAGAAAACGAGCAGCTTCAGCAACGGCTGGCCGAGAGCGAACGACGCAACGGGGAGGCCACCGCCCAGATTCGGCAATTTGAACAGGAACGCAAGCAGCACGAAAACGAACGGGGAGAAGTCCGCAGCAGGATCGAGAAGATCCTCGCCCGTTTCGACGGCATTGAATTAGGTTAAGGAGAATGAAAGGCATCAACGTCGAGATCATGGGGCAGAATCTCACCGTCGCCAGCGATGCCGGCGACCAGTGGGTCAGGGACCTCGCTCGGACGGTTGATGGTAAGATCAAGAACATCCGCGCCGGAACCCAGGCGGTAAGCTCAGTCCACCTGGCGATTTTGGCCGCACTAAACTTCGCCGACGAGCTCGAGCGCCTGCGCCAGGAGCACACGGCATTGGTCGAGCATATCGAGGCGATGAACAAGAGGCTGAGCGCCGCGATTGAGGGTAAGGAGTTGTGAGAGCCCTGCCCGCGGGCGCACATGCCCATGAGGATCTAGACCGATGGTACGGGGGCGGGGAACTGGGTTTGGTAACTAGCCACAACGCGAGGCCCGCGATCGCGCGGCCCGTGAGAGGATTTGTCGGTGGATCGGCGGAATATCTGCGAACCTATCGCGATCTGCTCGATTGCGGTCCGCCGCGGCGAGGTCCGGCTTCGAACCAGGACGCAAGCGTTCAGTGGTGGTTGAGTAGTTGATCCCGCTCCCGCCATGGCATGAACCATGGCGGAACAGAAAAAATACCTGCGCACGGTGCTCGGTGAATGCCGTGCATCACTGGCGCCGCACTTTACGAAATCGCGCTCGGTTACGATTCAGCACCGGCTGCTTGCGACCGATTGCTATCGTGACGCGCCGGTAGTCGTCCTTTATTCCCCCATCCATAACGAAGTGGCCACGGATCTGATCGCTGCCGATGCGATCGCCTCCGGAAAGGAGCTGTTTTTTCCCTGCCTGCGCCGCGGCCGCGAGACCATGACGGTGGCGCGGGTGCATGCCTTATCGGAGCTGGTTGCGGGGGTCTTTGGCATCCGCGAGCCGGCCACCGACGGTGCCAACGCGCCGCCAGAGGAGCTGGCGGGCGCGATGATCGTGATTCCCGGGTTGGCGTTTGGACCGCAGGGTCAGCGGCTGGGCCGGGGTGGAGGCCATTATGATCGTTTCCTGGCGGCATTGCCGCGAGAAGCGATCACGGTAGGTCTCGCCTATTCTTTCCAGCTGCTGGACCGGATTCCGGAGGAATCCTACGACCGGCGGCTTCAATACATCTTTACCGAGTCCGCCCTGATTCGGGTGGCCGAACCGCAGGTTCAGCCGCTCGCGGCAGAGGTGGGCCGAGGAGGTACACCCGGGTGAATCTGATAGTCGCAATCCTGGGATTCATAGTTGGCAGCGCGATCTTCCTGGTATGGGGATCGATGCGGCGACGCGAGAACGTCGTCGATCAGGAAGCCGCTCGAGCTCAGGCCGAAGAAACAGTCAGGGAGGCACAAACCAGAAGCGAACTAATCATCAAGGAAGCGGAGGTAAAGGCCAAAGATTTGGCGGTCGGTGCTCGCGCCGACGCCGAGCGCGAAGTGCGCGACCGCCGGCGCGAGATGCAGCAGGCGGAAAGCAAACTTGAATCGCGCGAGGAAGCGTTCGAAAAACGCCAGGAAGCCTTCGAACGCCGCGAGAGTGACCTCAATCGACGCGACCAGAGTCAGCGGGCGCGCGAAAAGAACCTGGTCGAAAAGGAAGAAGAACGCCAGAAACTGGTCGATGAAGCCCGCACCAAGCTGGAAGCGGTGGCCGGCCTCACCCGCGAGGAGGCTAAACGCAGCCTCATGGATGAAATGATCGGGCAGGCTCGAACCGATGCGGCCCGTCACATCCGCGTGGTCGAGGAAGAAGCCCGCGAAGAAGCGGACCGTCGGGCCAAGCGCATCGTCTCGATCGCCATCGAACGGCTCGCCGGCGAGTTCGTCGCCGAGCGCACGGTTGCGGTGATTGCATTGCCCACCGACGAGATGAAGGGCCGCATCATCGGGCGCGAAGGCCGCAATATCCGCGCCATCGAGGCTGCCACCGGCGTCGACATCATCATCGACGACACGCCGGAGGCGGTGGTTATCTCGTGTCACAATCCGATTCGCCGGGAAATCGCCCGAGTCGCTCTCGAACGGCTCATCTCGGATGGCCGCATTCATCCGGGCCGTATCGAGGAGGTGGTCCGCAAGGCGGAGCAGGAGGTCGAGGAGTCGATTCGCGAAGCCGGGCAGCGTTCGATCATCGAGGTCGGGGTCCACGGGATTCATCCGGAGCTCGTGAAGCTGCTCGGCATGCTCAAGTACCGGTACAGTTATGCGCAAAACGTGCTCATGCACTCGATCGAGGCGGCGTTCATCGCCGGAGCGATGGCCGCGGAGCTGGGACTGAACGAGAAGCAGGCGCGCCGAGCTGCGCTGCTGCATGATATTGGCAAGGCGCTAACCCATGAAGTCGAAGGGTCGCACGCCCTGATCGGCGCCGAGCTGGCGCGCAAGTACGGAGAATCGGCGAAGATCGTAAATGCCATCGCGGCGCATCACGAGGAGGTCAAGGCAGAGACCATCCTGGCGCCGCTGGTCGACGCGGCCGACGCGCTCTCGGGCGCGCGCCCCGGAGCGCGCCGCGAAGTGCTCGAGAGCTACGTGAAACGGCTCGAGGACCTGGAGCAAATCGCCAAGTCGTTTCGGGGAGTCGAAAAATGCTTTGCGGTCCAGGCCGGGCGCGAGATGCGGGTGATCGTCGAGCCGGGTCAGGTCTCCGACGAGGAGTCCGCGCTGCTCGCGCGGGACGTCGCGCGCAAGATCGAAACCGACATGACCTATCCCGGGCAGATTCGCGTCACCGTGATCCGCGAGACCCGGTCGACTGAAATAGCGCGCTAGGGTTGCCACGAAGAGGGAGGGGTGTATCCCGTAGCGGGAGTGCACCCCTTCTTTCCCACTTGGCGCCAGCGGTTGAGTATCCTCATCTTTTCGGCGAGAGTAGAAACGGCGGAGGATCACAAGCTTGTTGGCGAACGCACGCGAAGCCCTGGAAACTACGATCGCTCTCGAAAAAGAGAGCATGGCGCTTTATGCGCGGCTTGCGAAGCTGTTCGCCGCGGAGCCCAAGCTACAGGATTTCTGGTTCGGCATGGCGCGCGACGAAGCCCGCCATGTCGGCGCGCTCGACCTGGTCTGGACGGTGCTCGACCTTGAGGACAAGCTCGATGCACCCGGCCCGATCTCTCTCGAAGACTCTGCGATCGTCAAGCTCCGCGAGCTGCTGGCGAGATTCCATCGCGAAGCCAGGCCGGGACTGCGCATTGAGCGCGCCCTCGAGATGGCGCTCGAGGTCGAAGAAACCGAGCTGGAAGATCTGGTTGCCGACCTACTGAAAGCGGTGCAGGCGCCCGACGAGTACGAAAGGTGTCTGCGGCTGCTGGTCCACGACCTCGGCGAACTCGGCTATATGATCGAACACAATTGTCAGGATTCCTCTCTGCTCGCCCGCTGTGATGCCCTCTGCGATCGCCACGCCGAGGCGCTGCGCCATTTCACAGTCCGGCAAGCGAGCTAGGATTTATCCAAAACCCCACACAGACGGCTGGGGCCTCATGGTGGAAGAGGGTAGTGCAGGTGGGGTGCCTTGGTGCTCCTCGCACCGCGTGGTCGGTGAAGCGGTGCGAGCTCGCAAACAGAGCTACGGTTCTGTTCTGCGTCGCGGTGGCGCGAGGCCGGATGCTTGGCTATATTTTTTGTTAGCGCTGAGGAGTCGGCTAATTGGCAAGCCACCTGACTCTGGATCAGGCGATTGAAGGTTCGAGTCCTTCCTCCTCAGCCAAACCCACCCTCCTCGCGGTGGGTAGGCGCGACAGACGGTCCCATCGTCTAGTGGTTAGGACACCGGCCTCTCACGTCGGGAACGCGGGTTCGACTCCCGCTGGGATCACCAACTAAATCAAGCTCTTTTTCAAGCTAGCCGACTCGAACAACGGGCTCGGTGCCGAAATAGCAGCCCTCTCGACAAAGTGGGTTGCTGTGCTCTCGCCCTTAATACGCGCTCGCGTCTTTCTCAGCAACTTCAGATATTGCGCACGTTTTGAAACTTGCTATGAAGCAGCCGGAGCGGGATCATTTCCGCTAATGGAACGCATATCGTGAAGGGCTGCAGAGTTCCCTTCCTCATTGTCTCAAGCGGAGGGCACTTCTACCCCAGTGCCCACTTCGCTTTAAACTCATCCTCTGGAAATGGGCTTCCTCGATCCGAGTCCTGCGTAGAGGTCAACTTCCTCCAGCGCAGTTAGCTCCGTAGTTCGCGATTTCAATGAGCTGGAGGCATTTTATGCGCGCGATCGTCATAGACGGAGTTGATTGAAGCAGATCGTTCGGTCAGCGCGGTTTGTGCTCCCGGCGTTTGACGCCTGTTAGCTGAACAATCCTACAAATAAAGAAGGAGAAGCCGACATGATCTCTGCAGCATTTCCATACCAAAAGCAGCGGCGGCGAGTTCTCGACAGCGAGATGGCGTACGTCGAGGTGGGAAAACGGAGACCCCATCGTGCTGCTGCACGGCAATCCCACCTCCTCCTACCTCTGGCGCAACGTGTTGCCGCACCTCCAGCCACGAGGCCGCTGCATCGCTCCCGACCTGATCGGTATGGGCGACTCCGACAAGTTGCCTAACAGTGGCCCCGGCTCCTATCGCTTCGTCGAACACCGCCGCTACCTCGACGCCCTGCTGGAGGCGTTGGATGTGCGCGAGCGGGTCACCTTCGTCGTGCATGACTGGGGCTCGGCGCTGGGCTTCGACTGGGCCAACCGCCATCGCGAAGCCGTGAAGCGAATTGCGTTCAGGGAAGCGATCGTGGCGCCGCAAGGCCGGGACCACTGGGACACGATGGGAATGCGTCAAGCCTTGGAGGCGCTGCGTTCGGACGCCGGTGAAGCGATGGTCCTGCAGAACAACTATTTCATTGAACAGATCCTGCCCAACGCCATCAAGCGTAAGCTATCCGCCGAGGAGATGGCGGAATACCGGCGGCCGTTCGCGAAGCCCGGCGAGGGCCGACGGCCGACGCTGACCTGGCCCCGGCAGATCCCTATCGACGGCGAACCTGCCGACGTAAGTGCGATCGCGGCCGCCTATGCGGAGTGACTCGGGACGAGCAAAGTGCCCAAGCTGTTCCTGAAGGCTGAGCCAGGTGCGATCCTCGCCGTTGATAGACTGGTCAACCTCGTGCGCGGATGGCCGGTTCTGACAGAGAAGACGGTGGCCGGAATCCATTTCGTTCAGGAAGATTCGCCCGACGAAATCGGAAAAGCCATCGTCGACTGGATGGGAACGTTGGGCTGACGGGGCGCTTTATGGCATAAGCGGATGCACGCCCGAGTGCGGTCGCGTCCAGTAGACCACGCGCCAATCGTCACTGCGCCTGACCTTGTTGTCGACATCATACGCGAGGCTATCGGCAGCAATCACTGATCGTCGTCGTTTCGTATGCGCCAGGAGCACCTTAATAAGCTCGAACAGACCCTATGGTCATTATTAGGGAGATGGCCCAATGGCTGACCCAGAAAAATACGAAATTCTGGTTCTAGGGAGCGGAGAGGCTGGTAAGTGGACCGCCTGGACGATGGCCGATGAGGGTCATCGCACTGCGATGGTCGAGCGGAAATGGCTCGGCGGTTCGTGCCCGAATATCGCATGCTTGCCAAGCAAGAACATCATTTACTCTGCGAGAGTAGCATCGTTGGCGCGGCGCGGCCCTGAGTTCGGACTGGAAATGGACCAACTCCGAATCAGCATGGCCGGTGTCCAGCAGCGTAAACGCAAGATGGTCGAAGGGGAGCATCAGTTCCACGCCAAGCGTACAGACGACGCGGGAATAGAATTGATCATGGGTGAAGGTCGCTTCGTTGATCCGAGAACGGTTGAGGTCACGCTCAACAATGGGGGTACTCGGCGGATCGTAGGCGAACGTGTGTTCCTCGACCTGGGTTCGCACTCGGCGATTCCCAATGTTCCGGGGCTCACCGCGGCGAATCCGATGACCCATATCGAAGCGCTCGATCTCGATCGGCTGCCGGGTCATCTCATAGTGATTGGCGGAGGTTATATAGGGCTTGAACTCGCGCAGGCGGTACGCCGGTTCGGATCGGATGTGACCGTGATCGAACAGGGGGCGCAGCTGGCCGAGCGAGAAGATCCTGACGTTGGCAACGCTCTCCTTGATTTGTTTCACGGCGAAGGAATCGAAGTGTTGCTCGGCACTCATATCTCTCGGGTAGAGGGAGTTTCAGGCAGAGAGGTTCGAGTCTACGCAAACGACGGTGCTGGTGAACGGATCATCGAAGGGACCCATCTTCTCGTCTCCGTCGGTCGGATGCCGAATACGAAGGGAATCGGTCTGGAGCAAGCAGGCGTCGAACTCGACGAGCGTGGCTATATCAAGGTCAACGACCGGCTGGAGACGACCGCATCCAAGGTGTGGGCGATGGGCGATTGCGCGGGCAGTCCGCAATTCACACACGTCGCGTACAACGACTTTCGTGTCGTGCGTGACAACCTGAAGGGCGGCAATCGAACCACGAAGGATCGCATCGTGCCGTTCTGCATGTTCACCGATCCGGAACTGGCGCGCGTCGGCCGCAACGAGACCGAGGCAAGGCGCGACAAAATCGAATATCGCATCGCGAAACTGCCGATGGCGAATGTGCTCCGCACGGAGACAATTGCCGAGCCGCGCGGTTTTATGAAGATGCTGATCGGCAAAGACAACGACCAAATCGTAGGCTTCACCGCGTTTGGCATCGAGGCAAGTGAGCTGATGGCGGCAGTTCAAACCGCGATGGTTGGGCGATTGCCTTACACCGTGTTGCGCGACGCGATTTTCGCTCACCCGACAATATCCGAGGGGCTGGTCTTCCTTCTCCAACAGGTCGAGAAACGGTAGAGCTAATTGAACGCAGATCGCGTCGGCTCAATGAACGCGGCGGCGGCTCGAGCGGTTCCGGTGCTACCATGGCTTCGCATTGGCGTTGTTCTCTGGGACTCTTCTACGCCATGGAACTCGTAAGACTGCACGAATTCTAGATCCTTCACCGACACCCTGGGGAGGCTCTGGCCGCAGATAGAAGAGCAAACAAAAGCACACCAGCCCCAGGCCGTACAGAGGAAATTTGACCGATATCACCATCGCGATCGTGAAGGCTCCCAAGGTCAAAAACGATCGCAGCCGCATCAAGCGTCGCGCCTGCGCCGAAATTTCACTCTCATCGGCTCGTTCGAATGTCTCCCGCAGCAACGCCACGTACGTCACGTTGACCAGCACAAACACTCCCGCTTCCGAAGCGACTGGCACGCCAGCCAGTCGAGTACGGGCCATCCAGGCGGTCGAGAATGGTACGAGCGAGACTGAAAACAAGTGTGCGAAGTTTCTCCAAATCAGCCTGTGAGTTGGAGCTTGTGCATACTGGAGCAAGTGATGATGGTTCACCCAGACGATTGCGATGAAGAGATAGCTCACCACATAGCTGACACCGGTCGGCCATAGAGGGAGCAGGGCTGCAAAGGTAGGATGCGGCGGTGGATTTAACTCCAGCACCATGATCGTTCAATGGGGATGAACCATGCGCCGTTTCTGGGCTTCGCTGGGATCGCTGGTGTTCTTCATCCTCGCGCCAGGGACGGTTGCGGGCTTTGTTCCGTGGTGGCTCACGCACTGGCGTATCGGCCCGCCGTTCTTCGGCATCGAGCCTTTGCGATGGGTTGGCGCCGCACTCATCGTGTTGGGGCTGTTGCCACTCCTCAGTTCATTTGCGCGTTTTGCCTGGGACGGGCTTGGCACACCCGCACCGATCGCACCACCTACGAATCTCGTGGTGACCGGCTTCTACCGCCGCGT
>JAFAHS010000584.1 GCA_019237115.1 Deltaproteobacteria bacterium | reverse complement strand
GCGTGCTCGATCTTCCACTGCTCGGTCCGCACCCACCGATTGCGGTACGCCACGCGTCCCTCGCTCACGCGAAACGCGTGCACCATTCCGTCGCCATTCAGAGGGTTGTAAGTCCCGCGCGGTGGGAACTGGGGATTGGGTCCGATGCGGTAGAAGGTTCCGTTCAACTGGCGTGGAACCGTCCCTTCGACAACGAGGTGCCCGTGGTCGCATTCCATTCCGATCGGCGCAAACCCGCGGGTCATAAAGGGACTGGCAGGGAAACCATTCTCCACGTCTCGCCTCCAACTCTGACCGGATTCATTCGCCTCCACCTGCCCTCTCTCTATCGGGGGCGGACCGTGAAGGTTCGCGGCTAGCGAATATTCGGTTGCGCAACCAGGTAGGCTCTTTGTGATCTCGGCCGAACCGAGGCGAAGCTAGCAACCGCAATAGCCACTCGCAATACGGTAAGCGTCGGGGCGGGCTATTTTTTCGAAATTTTCTGCGCGGAGACTCTCCGGCGAAAAAAAATTTTTCTGTCAATAGCCTGTGACCCTCTTCATTGGACCAACGGAGTGAAGGGACCGCTCGAGTTGACCTTGAAGCGCGCTGGTCACGGGAACAGCGACCCTCACCGGTTTGCTCGGTCCAGAGCTCCTTCGGCGCTGGTCGCACCGCCCCATTCGATTCAGGGTTGAGGTTTCTCGGACCGGCGCCGAGTTCCGGCGGCTTGACCAATCCACCGTGTTGCGCGTACCAGCTTGTCTGGCGCTTTTGCCGAATCGACCCCGATGGCCACTTTCAGAATGTTCAGCGGCGTCCAGCCGGTAACCCGCGACGGCGCAATCCGCGATGCCTTGGCAGGATTCCAGCTCGCCGCGATGAATATTCCGCAAGCGCTCGGCTATACCAAGATCGCCGGTACCCCGGTCATCACTGGCCTCTACACGCTGTTGTTTCCGTTGCTGGGGTTCGCGGCGTTCGGCTCCTCACGCTTTCTGGTGGTGGCTGCCGATTCCGCGACTGCCGCGATCCTCGCCAGCGGCCTCGGCGACCTGGCGCCGCTGGCTAGCGCACGATACGTCGAGCTCGCTGGAACAGTCGCCTTGCTGACCGGCGCCCTTTTACTGATCGCTCGACTGCTCAAACTGGGCTTTCTTGCCGATTTTCTCTCGCAGACCGTGTTGGTGGGATTTCTCACCGGGGTTGGTTTTCAGGTCGGCATCGCGGTGTTGGGCGAGCTGCTCGGGCTGCAAGTCCATTCCCAGCGGTCCATCGGCCAACTGTTCGAAGTCGTCCGCGGCTTTCCGCAGCTACGGTTGATTACGCCCCTGATCTCGGCGGTGGTCGTCGCCGTTATCCTGGGACTGCACCGGCTGGCTCCCAAAGTGCCGGGGGCGTTGATCGCGGTGGCCGGCGCGATCGCGGCCAGCATGTTCTGGGATCTTGCCGGGCACGGGGTCGCGGTCGTCGGTCCGGTGACCGGTGGTTTGCCGCGCCTCGGGCTTCCCCCGATGAGCTGGCATGACATTAACCAGCTGGTTCCGGTCGCCGGTTCATGCGTCGTAATGATCGTCGCGCAGAGCGCGGCGACGGCCCGTTTCTATGCCACGCGCCATCATCAGCGGCTGGATGAAGATGCCGACCTGGTCGGACTCTCGGCGGCGAACGCGGCGGCAGCTTTAAGCGGCACCTTCGTGGTTGATGGAAGCCCGACCCAGACCGCCATGGTGGAGGGCTCTGGCGGGCAGAGCCAACTCGCGCAGGTTGCCACCGCAGCTGTGGTGGCTCTTGTCCTTCTGTTCCTGACCAAGCCGCTGCAATACCTCCCGCGCTGTGCGCTCGGCGCAATCGTGTTTGTTATCGCTACCCGGCTGGTGGACCTGCGCGGCCTGCGCGACATCCAGCGCGAGAGCCCGGGTGAGTTCGCGCTCGCGTCGCTCACCGCAGCAATCGTGGTGCTGATCGGCGTGGAACAGGCGATCATTCTCGCGATGGTGCTGTCCTTGTTGCGCGTCCTTAACCACAGCTACCATCCGCAGACCGGCGTGTTGGTGCAGGGTGAGCAGGGACTCTGGGAAACCAAGCCGGCATTGGCAGAAACCATCACGGAGCCGGGCCTGGTCATCTATCGGTTTGGCGCGGCGCTCTTCTATGCCAACGCCGGCCTGTTCGCGCACGAGGTCAGGATGTTGGCGCGAGCTTCCGGGGTTAGATGGCTGGTGGTCGATGCCGAGGCTATCACCAATGTCGATTACTCTGCGGCGCGGATGCTGCTGGATCTGAGCCAGAACCTCAAGCAAATCAAGGTCGAGTTTTCGTTTGCTCGCACGGCGCCGTCGCTACGGGCGGACTTGGTCCGCCACCGGGTGGTCGAAGCAATCGGGGAGCAACGAATATTCCCCCGCCTGCACAACGCTACCGCCGCCTTCAGAATGTCGCAGGGAAGCTGACAAAGCGGCTTGCTTGCCGGCTTGACACGATGAATGATCATGTGGAGCAGCTGCCTGTGCAGCGCTTTTTGGATCCATGCCGCCCGAGACTGAAACCGCGACGTCCTCCGCGCACATTACGGCTATTTCCCGCGATGAACTTCGCCAGGGGCTCAAGGCTGGCGCACTCAAAGTGGTCGATGTCCTGCCGGCGGAGTCCTACGCTGCCGGTCACATTCCGGGGTCAATCAGCCTGCCGGTGCCGAGCATCGCCAGT
>JAFAHS010000208.1 GCA_019237115.1 Deltaproteobacteria bacterium | reverse complement strand
TGTGGCCTTCCGCTTCCTCCGACAGCGTCGGCGTCCCGAAGCAAGATTCTTTCGCGGCTGAATACCCGGCCCGCACCTCCCCCTCTCAACGCTTCGCCGCTTCCCTTGCGGAAAGCCACGCATGATTCGGGGCCGTCATGGGTCGCTAACCCTTTAACGTGTGACTCTTTCATTCACAACACTTCGCCGGTTTAACCCGGCGCACCGGAGGAAGCCAATGTTAAAATTTGTGGTCCTTCTCGCGCCTGTTCTGATTTTATCCGGCTGTTGTCAGGTTTTTGGCATTTGCACGTCGGTCGACGTCCACACATCCATAGAGCGCCCCGAAAATATCGCTCAGCAGGAGCACTTTCCCGCAACTATCTCGGATTCTGCTTTGGGAGCGAAGTTGGCCACCCCAAGCGCCACCGCCTGCCGGATAGCATCAAGATGAGTTTAGTCGTGGCTATTCCGGATTAGAGGGGGCGCCCGCCCCGGGGTTTGCGGTGTGAAAACATTACACGCAGTTTGTGGTCGCAGGGCGCAGCGCCCCAAGACCTCGTCGGCAAGGAAAACCGGTAGGCACATTTCTCCGGATGGTTACCAGTAAGAAGTCCAACCTCGGTCATTGGCGATAGGGAGGCCAGCACTCGCAGATTTCTCATCCAGCCGTCTGCTCCGAGCCGTGGCGTCCTGACGCGACAGCCGTTCGTCAGCACGTATTACTGTCTCGTTTGTGGTCTTGAGACACACGCGGATCGGGCCTACGATGCGGTCATCAAATAGTCGGCGAGGTGATCGGCGATGCGTTGCGTCAGACTCGCTTTGGGCTGCCTCCTACTCTTCTTACTTTCGGCGCCGGCGGCAGGGGCGGAAGATTCAGTGCCTTCCAGCCCCGCGGCACTCGCGCGGCAACCGGACGACAGCAATTCTCCTGTCCTCAAGTCACAGCCGCACGCTGACGCGCCGACGCTCGAACTTGCTCCACAGCCGTCTGTCGCTGCGAGCCCGTCAAACTCGTCGTCCGAAACCGCAGCGCGGAAATTTCAACAGTCTGACGACGTTGCTGCGCTCAATCGCGAATTTAAAAAGACCCAACCTGACGATGGGCGCCGCCCCTACCTGGGCGTCGAACTCGAGTACACCACGCAATGTCTGTTTGGCATGGAAATGCACGGGTTTGAGGTGGTGAGTGTAGCGCCCAACAGCCCGGCCGGGCACGCGGGGCTGCAGGCGCGAAAACCCGCCACGGCGCTCGGTAACCTGGCCGCGCTTGGCAGCGTACTGGCCTTTCCGGTCGGCCTATTTACCGTTCCGCGACTGCGACGCTCCGGCGCTCTGGGGATGCCGGGAGATCTCATCGTCGCAGTCGATGATCGCCGAGTCCGGACCGAAGAGGAATTCATGCACGCCATCGATCCGCTCAGGGCCGGTGATACCGTGTACGTTACCGTCATCCGGCCGATCGTCGGCGGGAGCCATCAGACCCTGCGTATAGCCATGCACATCGATGAAACGCTCCCTCCGTCCGCCGTTTCCCGCAACCCGTGACCGGCGCGCCTTCACCTCGCCGCGCCAGGCACGATGCGTCCCTTCTAGTTCGCCGGCAGCCGACGCCGGAGCAAGACAAAATCCAGGGTGCGAATGCGTGTCCTCGATGCTATAGAAGTCGCCAGAGGACGCGATGACACAATCCAGATATGGCGATGCTTCGGTTTCAATTGACAACTACGTGGCGCAGGTCGAGATTCATCGGCCTCCTCACAACTACTTTGATGTGCAGCTGATTCGTGATCTGGCCAGCGCTTTCAATGATCTCGACGGCGACCCGGCCTGCCGCGCGCTGGTGTTGGCGGCCGAGGGGAAATCATTTTGCGCCGGCGCCAATTTCGCCAGCCGCAATCCCACTGGCGCGACCGATCCAAGCCAGGGCGGCAATCCGCTCTACGCGGAAGGTGTGCGTCTGTTTTCCTGCCAGAAGCCGGTGGTCGCCGCGATCCAGGGCGCCGCTATTGGGGGCGGATTGGGTCTTGCCCTAGTCGCGGACTTCCGGGTGGTGACGCCGGACGCACGCTTCGCCGGAAACTTCGTGAAAATCGGAATTCATCCCGGCTTCGGACTCACTTATACTCTTCCGCGTCTTATTGGATCGCAGAAAGCGAGCCTGCTGTTGCTCACCGGACGGCGGATTGGCGGCGAGGAAGCGGCCGCCATTGGACTGGCCGACGTGGTCGTGGAGCCCGATAAATTACGTCCGGAGGCGGTCGCTCTGGCGCGGGAGATCGCGGAGAACGCGCCGCTGGCGGTGCTTTCCACGCGCGCGACCATGCGGCGCGGGCTGGCCGAGGCGGTCAAGGCGCAAACCGATCACGAATTTATCGAGCAGGCGCGCCTGATGCGGACCGAAGATCACAAGGAAGGAATCAAGGCCGTCGCGGAGCGGCGCGTCGGCAATTTCCAGGGCCGATAGATTCGGGTCACCGCGACCGGTGCGCTCACAGCGCATCGAGCGCGCGCGTAAATTCCGCCAGCAGGTCGCGCCAGTGTTCGGTGCCTACCGAGATTCGTACCATCGAATCGGTGATGCCGGCGGCGGCAAACTCCTCGGCGCTGAATTCGCTGTGGGTGGTGGTCATCGGATGACACGCGAGTGTTTCGACACCGCCGAGGCTAACCGCGTTCTTCGCAATCTTGAGACGCCGCAGGAATTCAAAGGCGCCCGGCTTTCCACCGTCTATATCCAGCGACATAAGCGACCCCGGGTAATCGGTTTGCGCGTCGCGGATCCGGATTTGTTCTTGATCGTCGAATAACGAAGGATAGCGCAAGCGCCGGACTCGGCGATGCATCGCGAGTTGCTCGGCAATTCGCTGCGCGTTCTTGCTCTGCCGGTTCATCCGCAGAGCTACGGTCGAGAGCCGCGAGTCCAAAATCCAGCATTCGTCCGCCTGCAGGATATTGCCGAGCAGCGCGCGTGTACCGGTCAGCGTCTGGATCAGTTCCGGGTCGGTGGCCAGAACCGCGCCCGCCAGCAGGTCGCTGAACCCGCCGAGAAACTTCGTCGCGGAGTAAATCACAAGGTCGGCGCCGCGACTCAGAGGATGCTGGAAGGTCGGACCGAGCAACGTGTTATCAACCGCAAGCAGCGCGCGCCGTGGTCGCCGCTGCAGCGCACTGGCCGCCAGCGCGATGTCAGTCATGGTGAGGGTCGGATTGGCCGGCGTCTCAATCAGCACCAGGCTCAGATTGTCAGTCTGACCAATCACTTCGGCTAGCGCCTTGCCGTCGCCGGCCGCCACCGGAATTGAACGGAACCCCAGCGGTTCAATGATGTTGTGGATGAGATGCTGGGTGCCACCGTAGACCGGCCGCGTGTAGATCATCGAGCCGCCGCGCTCCAGGAACGTGATCAACACGGTGAAGATCGCCGCCATTCCGGAGTTGAAGATCGCCGCCGCCCTCGCGTCGCGTTCGAGCGGCACCAACTGCTCCTCGAGTATCTCGGCGTTAGGATGATTAAGTCGAGCGTAGATGAGATCCGGGCGATAGTCGCCGGACGGACGGAGCTTGCCGAGCACAACATTGAACGCCAGCTCGGCGGCCTCCGGACTGGGGAAGACAAAGGTCGAACTGCGATAAACCGGCGGGCGGGCGGACCCGACCGAAAGCTTAGGATCAAAGCCTCGGGTCAGGACGGCAGTCTCAGGACGTACCCGATACGAAATCTTAGCCATCGTCTACTCCATTTTTCGGCTGGGCTGTGCTGCGCGACGGGTCTTCTCCCCTCATTCAACCACGCGAACCAACGTTTTGCATCGCGATGCTCTCAACTGAGTGGATGACTTTTTTCGGTGCGCTCGGTCCAGAGTATGGCGCGCATTGGCGACTACACCGGAGTCACAATTACAGCCTTTGCCCGTAAAGAATTACAAATCTTCCCGCCGACTACCGAACCAAAGGACGCTTAAACGCGTCTCGGCGTGTGGCATAACTCATGCTCGTATAGGCGAGTTCGCTCGCAAAAAATGTCGTCGGCGTAGAGTCAAACTTGAGAGAGAAGCGAGTGTTTAATTCATTATCTGCCTGCGGCAAAACCGTCCAATGCGCCGCGCAGTCTTTGTGCCATAAAGCGCTCGCGACGAAGCACTCTTCTCTGGCGCCAGCGGCTGGTGGGCATTCGGATTGCAATTCTGCCTGACCTTCCAACATCTCCAATCTCGCGAAGGACTCTCGACTCAGGGCGAAAGGACACGATGCTGGAAACAATCGTAATAGGCGGAGGTCCGTATGGTCTCTCCGCCACCACGCATCTGCGGAAAGCAGGGGTCGAAACCAAAACCTTCGGATCGCCCATGAGCTTCTGGCGAGACCATACACCCGCCGGGATGATGCTGCGTTCGGCGCTGAGTGCATCGGACATAGCGAGCCCCGACCCGGGGACCACCCTCGCCGCGTATTTGGGCGGACGCGGAGCCGTGCCAGAGGGTCCGGTCCCGGTCAGTTCTTTCGTCGACTACGGAACCTGGTTTCAGACCCGGCGACTACCCGATATCGACCGGAGACACATAACGGAGATTCTCGCCGAGCAAGACGGATTTTGTGTGGTCGCTGAAGATGGCGAGACGTTTCGCGCGAAGCGGGTAGTGGTGGCAACCGGGATCGCGGGTTTCGCCCATCGCCCGTCCGCATTCGAGTACGCGCCAAGCTCGCTGGTTTCTCATTCGAACGACAATCCTGAGCCCGCTCGGTTCCGCGGACGCCGGGTCGGAATCATTGGTAGTGGGCAAAGCGCAATTGAGACGGCCGCGCTGATGAGCGAAGCCGGGGCGGAAGTCGAAGTCATAATGCGCGCGGCGCGAATTCGATGGCTGCATGGCGCGGTCAGTCTCCGCGACCAGCTCGGTCCGCTCGGGAGAGTGATGTTCCCGCGGACCGATGTTGGATCGCCGCCTTTGAACCAGGTAATCGCCCGTCCCGCGCTTTTCCGAACTCTTCCCGCTGCCGCACGAGTCAGTATCGATCGCAGAACAATGCGCGCTTCGGTGGCCGCCTGGTTGAAGCCGCGCATCGACGGTGTTCGGCTGAGCACTTCGCGCACGGTGGTCCGTGCAGAACCGCGTAACGACCAGATCGGCCTGGCTCTCGACGACGCCAGCGTACGCAAATTTGACCATGTCGTTCTCGCTACCGGCTTTCGGATCAACCTTGCCCGCCTGGCTTTTCTCAATCGCGAATTGCTCGCGGCCCTCCGGCGCACCGCGGGGTATCCGCATTTGAATTACGGGTTCGAGAGTAGTGTAAAGGGACTCCACTTCATCGGCGCGACGGCCGCCTACAGCTTCGGCTCGGTCACCCGATTCGTCGCGGGAACAACTTACTCCGCCGCAGCCCTTAGCGCCGCGATTTGTTCTTCCTCGCGTAGAGTGCCCAACACAGTCGCGCATCCTGAGAGCGCGCTCACCTCGGAAGATCTGACTCATGCTTAGTGCGAAACAATCCGCATCGAATAATACTGCAGGCCCTTGCCAAAGCCCGGAGCTTCTCGCGTCGTCCTCGCCGTACCCGCGTTTCCTGACTCGCCTGCGCCTGCTGTCCTGGTACATGGAGCGTGACGGCCTGTTCGGCGCGCTTCGGCGAACGGCCATCGCGCTGGTCCCCGGGTTGAGGGCGGCCCAGCGCAGGACCGCGGGTGTCGAGGTTTGGGAAGATGAAATTCAGAATCTCCAGCCCGGCGAATGGGTAGAGGTAAAGTCGCGCGACGAAATTCTCCCTACGCTCGATTGCGACGCGAAGCATCGCGGCCTACGTTTCGTTCCGGAGATGTACGATTTCTGCGGACGCAGGTTCCGTGTCTTCAAGCGAGTGGAAAAAATTTGCATTGAGAACACACCGGACGTGCGCCGTATCTCGAATACGGTTCTGCTCGAGGGGGGAATCTGTCAGGGAGGCGGTATCGGCTGCGACCGAGCCTGCTTTCATTTCTGGCGGGAAGTATGGCTACGCAGGGTTTCCCCGGTTCATTCGGTCGACAGAACCGCTCGGCGTAACCAGCACATTCCGTAGCACGTTAACGTTTTAACCGCGCCCGTCAAAGCACGAGCCGTTCAGTCGTCAATCTGAATGGCGACTTCACTACTGGTCACGAGGCTTTGACTCGGTATTGGCTTTTTGTCGACCGTTTTGGTGGACGATGCCATTTGCGCGTGAGGTCTTCTGGCGCACGACTACTCTTCGGGATTGCGCACTGAACCATCCAAGCGCCCTGTACGCTTTACTAGTGGTGATTGTAAAATACTCTGCGTTTTTTCTCCTTTTTCATTCCAACGATCCGAACATGTTGAGTTATCGTGCGTGGCTTCATTGGCACGCGGCTTGCGGACAAGCTTCTGAGCTCGAAGCTATCGGAGATGTTTCGAGCGCGGTTCGGGGGAAATGACTGAGCTACACAACAAATTCAAAAGTAGGAATCGACATTAGCATCATGAGTCTTTTAGCGGGGTTAAGAGACGGTATGACAAGAGCAGCGGCAGCTAGTCTGCTGGTGTCGGCTTTGGTCGCAGTTCTGACTTCTGGATGCGCAAGTCAGACGTCGGCGGACCGGGGCGATTTTCCTGGGATGGAGAAAGGGAAAGGTGCCCCTGCTGCGGCGTCACTCTCGCCCGAACAGTGCGACGCGAACGCCCGCCTCGTGGCCGCCAGCGCTGACAACGATAATTACCGCATCCAACCGGGTGATCAGCTCGATGTGGCGTTCTATCTCAACTCCGAATTCAACGACGAGGTGGTGGTTCGGCCCGACGGAAAGATTACGCTGCGGTTGGTGGGTTCGATTCCCGCAGCTGGCCTTACCCCCGATCAGCTCGCCAAGGAAGTGGATACCGCGTATTCCAGTGAACTACGGGATCCCGGCGCATCGATTCACGTCAAGACCATGCCCAGCCGCGAGGTCTTTGTCGCCGGCCGGGTGACAAAACCGGGCGCGTTTCCGTTGGAACCGGGCATGACGGCGATGGAGGCAATCTCCGACGCCGGCGGTTACCTCGACGACGCTTCCGACAACAGCGTCGTACTCATTCGCCGCGACGTCTGCGGAACTCCGCACGGCACCAAGCTTGATCTCGATGCGGCGGCCGTCAGTAAGGACGGTTCCGAGGAAAACGTAGCCCTCATGCCACGCGACATGCTGGTGGTGCCACGCAGCAAGATCGGAAACGTCGATCTGTTTGTGCAGCAATACATTAAAAACTTGATCCCTATCCAACCATTGGTTCCGATTCCATTTTAGGCCCGACACTACACACTTGGGGTCACTGCAATGCTTGAATTCGATTACTGGATTGATCTGGCTATGCGCCGCCGCCTCGTGTTCCTGCAGGCCGCCGGACTGGTGCTGGGGCTGGTTGTAGTTGGGACATTTCTGTGGCCGCCGGTCTATCAATCGGATGCCGAAATTTTGGTCCAGGACAATCGGGCGCAGTTTCTGGTCTCCCCCGATATTCAGGACAACTCCGCCGAAAGGCCGCAAGTGGTGGCCAATCCTGTCAATGAACAGGACCTCAATTCCGAGCGCGAGTTGGTCACCAGCATGTTTCTGGTAAAACAGGCCATCGCCGACCTGCACTCGCTTCCCAAGGAAGGGTTCTCCGCGGCGTTGTTCAGTCTTCTATCGTCGCCGATTTCCCTGCCCGCCAAGGGATATGACGCGCTGCATGGGCTCCCCGAGCCCAGCGCCAGCGACCTATGGGCCATCAAGCTCGCAAGCCATCTGAAAACCGACCTGATCAAACGGTCTAACGTGATCGAGGTCTCGTTCACCTCGCACGACGCGCGCTGGAGTCAGGAGTTTCTGAGCAGACTGCTCAATAACTACCTTTCATTCCACGCGCGTATCTCGCACGATCCGCAAGCCGAGCAGTTCTTCAACGAACAGGCGAAGATCCTGGAAGATCGGCTTCGCGCTTCGGAAGAAAGCCTGCGCCAGTACCAGGTCCAGACTGGGATCACCGACATTGATGACCAGACCCATTCGCTGATCGAGCGCATCTCTCAGTTGAAACTGCAGAAGGACCAGGATGGCGCTCAGCTGGCTTCAGCACAGGGACAGACTACCTTCCTCGAGGAGATTCTCAAAAAAACGCCCGACCATATAGGGAAAGAGACCCGTTCGGTCCAGAACCTCGCACTGCAGCAACTGAAGCCGCAGGTCATGCAAATGAAGGCCGAACGCGCGGAACTGCTGAGCCGCTATCAACCCGGCAGTATGCGAATTCGCGAAATCGACGCGAAGCTCGACGCAGCCCAGAAGATCCTCGAGCACGAAGGGCACCTCGAGGTCCAGGAATCCAGTACGGACCTGAACCCAATCTGGGTATCGATTGAAACCGATCTGGCACAGGCCAAGGCACAGAGCTCGTCGGTAGCGGCGGAGCAGACCACCCTGAACGAGGAGATAACCCAGGGTGAACAACAGCTAACCCAGATGGCCAATGCCGGCATCGAACTCGACCGCCTGGAGCGAAAGGTCGATACCGATAAACAGGCGTATCTGGCCTACGTGCGAAAGGCCGAGGAGGCACGGACGGCACGCGGGCTGAATAGCAGCAAAATTCTGAACATCAGCATTGCCCAGGAACCCATGCTCCCGAGCCAGCCAAAATACCCAATCGTATGGATGAATCTGCTCGGCGGCATGGTTCTCGCGCTAGTTGCAGGAATCGCGGCCGCATACTGGGACGAGATGCAGGACCATCGGATCTTTTCGCCGTATACCGTGACCGAGGTTAGCGGGCTCTCCACTGTTGCTGTGATCCGCGAGGAGGCTTAGTGGAAATGTACTATCAGCATTTCAACCTGAGCGGACCGCCTTTTCAGTTCACACCCTCTGCCGAGGTGTTGTACCCGAGCAAGTCCCATCGCGAAGCGTTGGCGGCCCTGGAGTGGGGTCTGCTGCATGAGCCCAGCGGGCTTACCCTGCTGATTGGAGAGCCAGGGACCGGCAAAACCACCTTGATAAGTTCGGTCCTGGCCCGTCATCTGGAGCACGTTCGAATCGCCTATATAGCCAATCCCCGGCTCAGCTTTGACGAAATATTGCAAATTATCGCGAGGCAATTGGGAATTGCTTTCAACTCGCCGCAGCGCTTGGCGCGACTTGATGCGCTCGACGAGTACCTATCGCACGCGCGCAATGAGCGAGTCACGGTGATTATCGACGAAGCCCAGGTATTGCCGGACCGGGTGTTGGAAGAATTGCGGCTGCTTTCAAACCACACACCCATGAGACCCAACTCGCTGCGCTTCATATTCGTGGGCCAGCCCGAGTTTCTGCGGCGGCTTGAATCTTCTAATCTGCGCCAGTTGAACGAACGAATCGGCGCGCGCGCGATGCTGAGCGCACTGCGCCCCAACGAAATCCAGGAGTACATCGACTTTCGGTTACGCGCGCGGAACGGTAGTGCCCAAGAGGTTTTTTCCTCGTCCGCACTCAAGACTATCTCCGACCACTCCGGCGGCATCCCGCGCCGTATCAACGTGTTGTGCCACAACGCGATGCTGCTGGCATATACCTCCGACAGCAAGCGCGTGCGCGGACAACACGCCAAGGCGGCCGCGGCAGAATACGAAGACTTGTTCGTGACTGCGACCGTACCTCGGCCGTCTGATCCGTCGGTTCAGGAAAAACCGAGACCTCGGTGGTGGTCGGCGGCGGCGCTCGCCATGCTGGGAGCGGGGGTTTTCGGGCTCACCTACCTGTGGTCGTTAAACTCGTATTCCCATCGCGACCGCAGAGGGAGTGTGGCCGCGAGCTCGGCGGTTGCGAATTTGGGACGGCGCGGCGCGGACGATTCGCTAGGGAGAATGGGATCGGGATCGCAGCCAACCAAGCAATCCGCGAACGGTACAGCATCCGCCCCGACCGGCCCGGTGCTCGTTTCAGAACCACCGGCTAAAGCTTCGCCCCCATCGCAACTCCGCTTGCGCCAGATCCGGGTGAGGCTCGGCGATACCGTCGCAGAAATCGCGCGGCGTTATCTGGGTTCGAGCCAGAAACTTGATGAACTGATTGCAGCGAATCCGCAACTGGCCAACGTGGACCGAATCTTCCCCGGCGATGTGATCTATCTGCCGCAATCAGATTCGTCCGCCCCTTCGGAGCAATAGGCATGGGAAAGTACTATCAAGCCATTCGCCTGGGAATGCCGGACAAGGTGCAAATGCGGCGTGCCGCGGCCGCTCCCGCGCCGCCGACCCGGGACCTGCATACGATCGTCCCCGAGTTACCCGATTCGAGCGCGCTGGTTCCCAGGCCGGTCTTTCCCGACATGCCCGGCACCATTGCCAAGATAGCCGCACTACGCAACCTGAGCGAGCGGGTGGCGCCTCAGGCCGCGGTCGGCAATTCGATGCGCCTGCTGGTCAGCGGCTGCGCGGCCGGAGAAGGGACCTCCACGATTGCCGCAGCACTGGCTATCGATCTGAGTCAGCGATTGAACATGCGCACGCTGATTGTCGACGCCAATTTGCGCAGTCCGACTCTCCATCGTGTATTTGAAGGGCCGGGTCGCTCGAGTTCGGCTCTGGTCCTCAACGGAGCGCTGCAGATCCAGGCGACATCCTGGCCGCGCCTGGACCTTGCCAGCTGCTGCATCGATGGGGACGACGCCGAGCGAACCGCGGCGATGCAAGAGCTCGAGGCGCTGATCGGCGCATATCCGGCAACCATCGTGGACCTCGGGGTGGTACGCCTGGATGCCCGCACGCTGCCGCTCGCCCGGGTCAACGACCCGATCATTCTGGTGGTTCGTCGCGGATTCACCAAACGCGTTGAGCTTTCCACCACCTCGGCCGCTCTTCGCGCCGCCAATCGCGGTGTGGCTGGAGTGATTTTCAACGGGGCGGCTCAATCCGCCAAACCAGGATGGAGATTGTTTGAGCATGAGTGAACCCAACAGCGAAGCGCTCTCGACGCCGCTCTCTGTCAAACACAACGGGCAACCAGCGCGTCGGCCGCGGCTGCGCGGAGTCGGTGTGGTTGGGCTCGGATACTGGGGACCTAATCACGTCCGCAACCTGTACGATCTGCGCTGTGCGGAGCAGGTCTACGTCTGCGATCTCGATTCGAAGCGCCGCGAGCACATGCACCAGCTATACCCCGGTGTGATCGCGCTCTCGGACTTTGACGAGTTGTTGGCCAACCCGGACATCGAGGGCGTCATCGTTGCGACTCCAGTCAGCCAGCACTTCCCCATGGCGCGGGCGGCACTGCGGGCCGGGAAGTCGGCGCTGGTAGAGAAACCCTTGGCGACGTCGCGCAGCCAGGCGCTCGAATTGATCAAGCTCGCGCGAGAAACCGGTTCGGTACTAATGGTCGGACACACGTTCGAATACAGCGCACCGGTGCGCAAAATCAAGCAGCTGCTCGACGGCGGCGCGCTAGGTGACGTGTTCTATATCAGTTCCACGCGCGCAAACCTGGGACTCTTCCAACGCGACGTCAATGTAGCCTGGGATCTTGCTACCCACGATATATCAATAATCAACATGTTGATGGGACGCGCGCCTCTCGCGGTCAGCTGCCAGGGACAGAGTCACTATCGCGATCGCACGGAAGATGTCGCGCTCCTGACCCTCGACTTTGGCAACAGTGTAGTCGCTTTTATTCACGTGAGCTGGCTCGACCCCAACAAGATTCGACGCACCACCATCGTCGGCTCCCGGCAAATGCTCGTGTATGACGACACTTCCACCCAGGAAAAGATCCGTATCTATGACAAGGGGGTGAACGTTCTCCCCTACTACGACACCTACGGACAGTTCCAATTCTCCTACCGATATGGCGATATCCAAATCCCCCGTATCGAAGAAGCGGAACCGCTGAAGCTGGAATGCGAAGATTTCGTCCGCTGCGTCGGGGAACGGGCGGTCCCGCTGACCGATGGGCTTAATGGTCTACGCGTGGTCAGCGTGCTCGAGGCTGCCAATCAATCGCTGCGCAGCGAGGGCCGGCCGATCCCTGTGCAAACCGAGGAAGACGCCGATGCCTGAGGCTCGCGAGCAGCCCAACGTCTGCGTGGCCGAAGACGTGCGGCTCGGCGAGCGCGTACGCCTCGCTCATTTCGTAAATTTGTACGGATGTGAAATCGGCGACGACACGCGGGTTGGGGCATTTGTCGAAGTTCAACGCGATGCCCAGATCGGTAAACGATGCAAAATTTCAAGCCACACCTTCATCTGCTCCGGAGTAACCATCGAAGATGAGGTGTTCGTCGGTCACAACGTGGTTTTTATCAACGATCGCCGTCCGCGCGCCACCAATCCCAACGGCTCGCCCCAGTCCGGGGAAGACTGGTTACTCGAGCGGACTCTGATTCGGCGTCGAGCCTCAATCGGCAGCGGTGCGATTATCATGTGCGGCGTCGAAGTGGGCGAAGGCGCAATGATTGGTGCGGGCGCTTTGGTTACTCGAAACGTGCCGCCCAATTGCGTGGTTGCAGGTAGCCCGGCCCGAATACTGAAACACCAGCCCTACTCACTCCGGAACCTGAGGCAAAAGCACCTACAATGAAAATCAAGTTTGTCGATTTGTTCGCCCAGAATCGGGAAGTCTACGAGCGGGTCGAACACGATCTGGCGGATCTTCATCGCAAGGCCGCGTACGTCGGAGGTGAATACGTCAAGTCTTTCGAAGAGGAATTCGCCGCGTTTCTCGGCGTCAAGCGTGCGATCGGCGTGGGGAGCGGAACCGATGCCCTGCGTCTGACCCTGCTCGCACTCGGCATCGGTTCTGGTGACGAGGTTATTACCACGCCGATGACGTTCATCGCGACTACCGCGGCAATTTTACAGACTGGTGCGACGCCGGTCTTCGTCGACATCGATCCGGCGACCGGTAACATCGATCCCGACGCGGTACGGCGCTATCTGACGGCCGGGAATTTTCGCGCCCCCAACGGACCGAAGGCAATCCTCCCGGTCCATCTCTATGGTGCGCCGGCGGCGGTCGAGGCCCTGGGCACACTGGCCCGGGAACATCGTCTGCACCTGGTCGAGGATGCCTGCCAGGCGCACGGGGCGCGAGTGCTCAGCGGCCAGCGCTGGCAGAGCGCGGGGAGTTTCGGCGCCGGCGCCTGTTTCAGCTTTTACCCGGGGAAGAACCTGGGCGCCTGGGGCGAAGCCGGCGCGGTGGTGACCGACGACGATGGCCTCGCCGATCAGGTGGTCGCGTTACGCGACC
>JAFAHS010000204.1 GCA_019237115.1 Deltaproteobacteria bacterium | reverse complement strand
GGTCGATATTGCGCTGCTGAAGCACCTGATTGGCAACCTGGTCGCCCATCTTTCGGTCAGTCGGGAAAACGAACTCCTGCGCCGACGCTTGATGAGAGCGGGGGCCCTCGGGGAGCTGGTTGGAAATTCCGCCGCCATGAAACGCGTGATGGCGTTGATCGAACAGGTGGCACCCACCTCCGCGTCGGTCCTGATCCTGGGTGAAAGCGGTACCGGTAAGGAAATCGTGGCGCGGACCATACATAGTCGCTCGACCCGAGCCAACCGGCCGTACGTCGCGATCAATTGCGCGGCGCTCCCGGATACCCTGATGGAAAGCGAACTCTTCGGGCATGAGCGGGGCGCTTTCACCGGTGCCGACCGGCGCCGGGAAGGATGTTTCGAGCTTGCCAGCAGCGGAACGCTGCTGCTCGATGAAATCGGCGAAATGAAGATAGAGCTGCAGGCCAAGCTGCTGCGGGTACTCGAGGAAGGCAGGGTACGCAGGCTCGGCGCGACCAGCGAAGTTGCCACCGACGTGCGCGTGATCGCCGCATCGAATCGCGATCTCGAGACCGCGCGCCAGGAGGGCCGGTTCCGCGAGGATCTTTACTATCGCCTCAACGTGTTTGCGATCAAACTCCCTCCGCTTCGCGAGCGGCCCGAGGATATCCCGATTCTGGCCGAACACTTCATCCAAGAATGTTCCGCCTCGGCCGGCGACAAGGCGGTCCGGGGGATCGACAATGGCTGCATGGAGATTCTCAAAGCCTACCACTGGCCGGGGAACGTGCGGCAATTGCGCAATGTAATCGAGCGCGGACTGATTTTGACCGCCGGGCCGCTGGTGACGGCGGAGGATTTGCCCCTGGAGATCACCCGACCGTCACGGTCGGTCGGCGCGCGGTTCGAAGTCTCGCTGGGTTGTTCGCTCGATGATGTCGAGCGCGACCTGATCGAACGCACCCTGGAATTCGTGAAGGGCAACAAGGCGCGCGCGGCTGAAATTCTGGGAGTCAGTTTGAAAACTCTTTACAATCGCCTGGAGCGCTATCAGCCCAGAACCCAGACCGGGACAGACTAGTGCGGGTTCAGCTATTTCAACCGAAAGCCGTTGCGCGGAGTGGCGCGGAGCCATTCAGCTGGACGGCAATTCTGGCCGCTGTCAGTCACTCAGCCGGGGCAGCACTCAGGCTCATCAGGGATTCGGGAAAAATCGTGGTGAGCTTGCGTGGTAAGGTCGCGCTCTTTTGTTCGGTGCTGTTGGCGATAGCGATCCTTACAGTGAGCGCCCTGGAAATTGGCCGGGCCTCGCGGCTCATGGTGAACGATCTCGGTGGGTCGGGTGATCTACTGGTGGCGCAGACCTTTGAACAGATGCGCGCTGCTTTGGGAACCACCTCCGGCGACCCGGTGGCCGCGTTGCGTCGCGATCCCTCACTCCAGGCCCTGTTCAGCGCTTCGCAAGCTTTTGGCAAGGGAGTTGCCTACCTGCGGATTGAAGACGCGGCCGGAGGTCTGATTCTCTCGGCGCCGGAGCTGGTCAGCGGCACGCCGTTGCCGCCCGTGTATCCATTTGCGGACCTGGTACAAGCAGCCCACCGATGGTGGCCGCTCGCGCCTTTCTGGGTTCTGTGGAGCGGCCGGGTCTACGAGACCAGCAAGGCGGTGGAAATCAACCATCGTCCCTTCGCCGTCATCAAAGTCGGCCTGTCGACCGATCTGATTGCTTCGGAAGTGCGCCGTACTGTCGACGAGATCGTTCAAATCGGATCCTTCACGATCGCACTGAGCCTGATCGCCGCGATGGTACTGAGCCGCCTGTTGGTCGGCCCGGTGCTGGCGCTCACCACCAGCGTTGAACAGCTCGCGATCGGGGACGACGAGGTCAGTGTTGCCATCGCGCGCAACGATGAATTCGGCGCGCTCGCAGACAAGTTCAACCAGCTCTCGCGGCGCATCAGCGCCGATCGGCGCCAGTGGGAGACCGAACGCGGACGCTTCGTCAGCGTACTTCGAACCATCACCGACGCCATTCTGCTCCTCGACCGCGGAGGGTCCATTCTGTTTGCGAACAACGAGGCGCATGGCCGCCTTGGACTCCCGGCCGGAGGGGTCGCCGATGGCAAGCCCCTGACGCTGCTGCTCGGCAAATCGCATCCGCTGAGCGAGATGATTTCCACCGCCTACACGCTTGGGACCGAGGTCCATGACGTGCCGATCGAACTAAAGAATCTGAACGAGCGGGCGCGCTTTCTGGTGTCTATCTCGCCGCTCGGACAAGGTCCGGAACCGCCCGGCCTCCTGGTGGTGGTACGTGACCTCGATCCAGTCCAGAAGCTTGAACGCGTCGTGAACTACTCTGGCCAACTTGCCCGCCTGGGCGGCCTGATCTCCGGGGTTGCCCACCAACTCCGCAATCCGCTTAACGCGATGAACCTGCAACTTGAGTTGCTGAATCAAGACGCCGAGGCCGGTGCGCCAATCGGGGCTCGGCTTGGGTCGGTACGCCGTGAGATCGCACGGCTTGACCAGGTACTGAAGGCCTTGCTCAGGTTCATGCGGCCCGAGGAACTCAAGCTGAGCGAGACCTCGTTCAACGATCTGGTGAGCGATATAGCGGCCCGAACCGTATCCGGCCCGATCACGGTGAAACTCGATCTCGACCCCCTGTGCCCCCCACTCAGGATCGATCGCAACCTGGTCGGCGAAGCCATCACCAACGTGATGACGAATGCAGTCGAGGCGATGCCCGGAAGCGGCACGCTGACGCTGCGCACCACGGTTAACGGCGGCGAATCTGTCGAACTCCTGGTTCAGGATGAAGGGCAGGGCATTCCGCGCGAGAATTTGGATCAGATCTTTAATCTCTACTTCACGACCAAGGAAAGGGGAAATGGCCTGGGACTGTCGCTCGCGATGCGCGCGATCGATCTGCATCACGGAACCCTCGACGTGGAATCCACCCCGGGCCAAGGGACCGCGATACGAATCAGGCTTCCGATTCAGGCGCACTATGCTGATTCCGCCACGGTTCAGCAGGAGGACGGTCATGCATAGGCGGATCCCATGCTTGCTCGCGGCCCTGATGGCCCTCGGCCTGGGAGCGTGCTCGGAACTGATGGGACCCTTCGAGCCGCAGAGTCCCGCGCCGCCGCCCACGCCCGCAGCTAAATACGTGCCGCCGCCGGCAACGTCCGCATCCTCCCAAGACGAGACCCCGCAGCCGTTGGTCCACAGGCGAACCACAAACCGCCGCCCTGCACACCCTGCGCCACCGACCGCTGCCGTCGCCAACCTGCCGTCGGGGAACTCGAACGAAGAACCAGGCGCCAATAGCAAGCCCTCGTTGACGCTGGACGGCGAAGACGATTCCAGAGCCAGCGCGGAGCGGCTGCTGTACAAGGTAGACAAGCGACTGGCGCTAATCGATCGGACCAAGTTGACACCATCTGACGCGACCGCCTTCGACGAGGCGAACGGCTTCGCCTCCTCCGCACACCGAGCGCTCGCCGATCACGATTACGTGGTCGCCTCCGGATTAGCCGAAAAGGCGTCCACATTGAGCGGCCGCCTGAAAGTCTCAAGGCCGGTACACTGATGCGGCGCGCCGGCTGATCGGCGATGGTTCGCTGTTTCTCTGACAACGAGTCATAATGAGTAACATGCCAATAGCCAGGCGTGGCCTCCGCGGAATTATTCATTGCCATTCACAATACTCATATGACTCACTGACCGGTATCTCCGCTTATCTGAAGGTCGCACAACAGCAAAGCTTGGACTTCATAGTTCTGACCGATCATGACACCGTCGCCGGGTCCGAGGCCCTGAAAGCCGCGGCGGCGCTCCGGCTACCCCATCTTCGAGTACCTATCGCCGCCGAGTACTACACCGACGAGGGTGACGTAATCGCCGCGTTCATAGAAGGAGAGGTACGGGCGCGAAAGTTTACGGACTTTGTGACCGAGGTGCGAGAGCAAAACGGCCTGCTCTTGCTGCCTCATCCCTACGTTGGTCATCAGGCGCCCGAGAAAGTTGCGGCCGCGTGCGACCTGGTCGAGGTCTTCAATTGCCGTACCGGGGAATCGAAGAATTCCCGGGCGGATGAATTGGCGCGGTCCCTGGGAAAGCGCGGTTATGCGGGTGCTGACGCGCACTTTGCGCGCAGCATCTGCAGCGCGATCGTTGAAGTTGAGAATCGCGGCTCGCTACGTTCTTCGATTCTCGATGGCGCGCCAAGTTGGAAAGCTCTGCGGGCCACCTCGCGCTGGGAGTTCGGAGCCTCACAGCTGATAAAGGCGTGGAAACGACGCGATGCGGCCCTAGCGTTCAGAATGCTGACACGGGCCGGTCAGCAAATGTTCAATGTTGCACGCAAGAGTCGAGTGACGGCGAGGACCTAGCTGAAGTTTGATGCACGGGCTTGTTCTGAAACTCGGACGGGCCTTCCCGCCGCACAGTTTGATTCGCCCCACCGGCGAGGGACGCGGCGCATCAACTCAAGGCGGCCGCGAGCTACGCAATGGCGTCGCTTAGCGCTCGAACGATGGGGACCTCGAGGTGCGCACGGAAGCGGCCGGGGAACCCGAAGATCCGTCGGAAACCCTCTACTTCATAGCCTCTCTGCCCGAGCATCTCGTCGACCGGCAAATAGCAGTGGGTCTGATCGAGGCATCCCGCGGTCAGCAGGGGACGACCGTCAACAGTGTCGTCCAGCACACGCCGATAACGGACCACGGGCTCGGCGTTGATGCCGGCGATTCGAAAGCCGCCGCAATCGACGAAATGCCAGCAAAGAGACTTACTTCCATCACCCTCAACTACGTAGGCTTTTTCAGGGACGTCGATTCGCCTGGTCACGGGTTCGCGCAGCTGAAGCGGCGCAGCTAGAGATCGGGCGATGGCCGCCACGCAGTCCGCGAGATTTCCCGACCAACCCTCCCATTCCCGCCGGCTGGGTGCGTTTTTGAATTGGGGTCCGCGCAGCACTCTCTTGGCGAGGCTCTTAATGTCAGGCGATAGCCCCGTAAAGGGGGGTCTTACGTCCCCCGAGAACCCTTGTAAGAAGAGGACCGGAATCGCGCCAAGCTCGGAGCGTAACCGTTTTCGAACCCGGCCGGGGAACGCGGCCGATACCTGCAGCGAATCGAAAAAGTCGGACGCATGACAGGCGTAATTCCATACTATCGCGAGCGGACGGCTTGAAGAATCCACGAATTTCAGGACTCGGGCGCGTTCGTCGCGTTCGCCGGCCAGATTGGGACCCATTCCTACCGCTCGAGAAAATCCAGAACTGGTCAGGCGAAGATGGGCGAGCCGACGATTCATCGAATGGTTCAGCAACCCCTCGTGATAGGTACCCGAGCAACGTTGTCGTCTCATTTCCAGAGACTTGCTCAACGTCGAAATCCTTTCCGCTATCTGATCCACATACTGATCGTCGACCATTCCCAGAAGCGGCATCCCGGGTGCCGTCATGGGCGCATAGTGCGTGTGCGACGCGCTGAGGAACAGTTCATCTTCTCGCAGCGCCAGACTGCCAAGCAGCAAGCTGCGCAGGGTTTGTCCGGGGTAGAGCAGATCGGTGCTGACGATAGTCGCCCTCTGATGGTCGCCCTCGATTTGAAGCACGTTTGCTTCCAGGGGGTCGGCAATCGACTTGAACGATGCGGTGCGCCTCTCGTAACCGCCCAAGATGGCCGGCCGCCGGGGCGAGATATCAACCGTGCCGGCAGCGATGAAAACGCTATTCATTAAAGTGAGACGCGCTACCCAGGGGCGATGCCTGCGGGCCTAGCGCGCGGTCGGCTCGGTCGCGCCACTTGCTCGAATCAGGTGAAGCGGAGGAGGGCAGTAGTCCTCCAAGAATCTTGCCTGCCAGGCGAAGCGATTTGATCGCGTCGCTGCGCAGGCTCTGACCGAGATTGGTGTGAGCGTTGGGTTTCCAGTAGTCGCCGATCCTGCGCAGCGCGCCGGTTTTCAGCAGAGTCAACAGATCGTCGTCGAGCGGCCAATAAAACTCCCAATCACGCTCGTACCGTTCGCTGTAGGAAAGTGCCTCGCCGCGGAACAGGCGAATCAGGTCGGCGCCGAAGTTCACTCCGGCTGACAGGCCGAGCTCCAGAGAACCCCAGAATTTGCCATTGATCTCCATCAGCACGAAGTCTGCTCGTGGTTCGCTGTACTTGAACTCGACCATCGCGACGCCATGCCACTTCAGCGCCGCCAACAGCCTCAGTCCGAGTTCCTTCAGGCGCGGTGAATAGTACGCGCGCGCGGCGGTACTGCGTCCTCCACTCGGGGGATACTCACGTATGCGCTGATGCATAAACACCCGCAGGGGCTCTCCGTGATTCATCAGGCCGAAGAACCCGAAACCGGTTCCTTGGATAAACTCCTGGACCAGCACCTCTGCCCGTCCGCGCAAAAGGACGAGCAGCTGATCTATGGCGCCGGACAGTTCCGCGTGGTTGGTACAGTAGCTGACCTTCTTGCAGCCGCTCCCCTCTCGCGAGGCTTTGACCACACACGGGAAGGAGACCGGCAAACTGGCGGACTCCTCGGCGCGCCGGACTAGCCAGGTTTGCGGCGCCGGCACCTCGAGCTGGTTTGCCAGTTCCACGGTCCGACGCTTGTCATAGCAGACCTCCAGTTCCTCTCGCGTCGACAGAACTGCGAGCGCGGGGCACTCCGCCGCGACCGTAAGAACCGAGGTGGCGCCCACCGGTATGACCATGTCAAAGGTGCCGTCCCGTAGCGCGCGCTCAAGTGGCATCCCGGTAAGAATCGCGTCATAGCATCGATGAGACCCGGCGAAGACCCCGTGCACCTCGTCGTGGCCGACTACCCGCAGATTTGGGATCGCCACCTTCGCGTGACGCGTGAGAGCCACCGCGTGTTTGTAACTTGCGTCGGTAACTAGCGCCTGAAACACGACCACTTCATCCCTGCGGGACGGCCCAGCTCATCGCGCGCGTTCGGATACAGGCTCTCTGACGTGAGGGTCCGAGCGCGAACCCAACGATCGCCCATCCTGCTTGGGGTGGACAGCTTGTTCCTCCGCTCGTTTGTCGTTGGAGGACAGGACGGCGTCGAGCAGTTCAGACGTGCAGATCTGCTTTAGCAACTTGATGTTAGGAATTACGCAGTGTCCGCCAATGAAGCCGGGGTAGTAACGGACCCGCGGGAGGAAATCGATCTCCTCGAAGAACTCAGTTGCTTCGGAGTAGTCGACACCAAGTCGCTCGGAGTACCGATTGAGCTCCTGCGCATATCCGATCAAGACGCCGAAGTAAGTGGTTTCGGCCAGTTTCGCGAGCTCCAACGCTTCCAGCTTGCTCATGGAGCGGGTCCGCAGACCCGCTCTGGAAAAGTGCTCCGTCGCCATGGTGGCCGCCGTGGGTTCCGCGCCTGCAACGAATTTCACGTACCGTAACAAGTCCTCGACCATGCGGACGTGCTTGCCGCGGACCGGACTGAAGACGACCGGCGAGCGGCTCTTCGCCCCGACCATGCGCGTGGTCCCGGGCAGCACCGTGCTGTTAATGATGGTCAGTTCCGGGCGAAAGCGCTCGATATAGGAGAGGGTCGCGGTTACGAACTGTGCCTGGGAAACAAACGGGATACATATGTGCATTACACCGATTGGACAATCGAAGTCCACACGCTCCAGGTCATGGCGCAGCACGGAAGACGAGCGCTCGAGCACTTCGGCCAAAGCGCCGCCGACCTCACCAATGCCAACAACGAGCGTCTTGCGGTCAGAAAGCATAGCAAGTCCTCCGGTGTGCCGGGTTAAACCGGCGAAGTGTTGTGAATGAAAGAGTCACACGTTAAAGGGTCAGCGACCCATGACGGCCCCGAATCATGCGTGGCTTTCCGCAAGGGAAGCGGCGAAGCGTTGAGAGGGGGAGGTGCGGGCCGGGTATTCAGCCGCGAAAGAATCTTGCTTCGGGACGCCGACGCTGTCGGAGGAAGCGGAAGGCCACA
>JAFAHS010000119.1 GCA_019237115.1 Deltaproteobacteria bacterium | reverse complement strand
TCGCTGCGAGGAGCTGGCGTCACCGGCTAGTCGCGGGTTTCGTCGGCCGCCGGGTCGCCGTCGTCTCCCGCCCCGTGAATTTTGCGGACGATGTAAGTTGGCCGGTGCCGAACCTCCATATAGATGCGGCCCGTGTATTCACCCTGGAGGGCAAGCCCGAGAAACAGCGTGCCGACCAACATGAACAGAAGCGCGAACAGCGTCCACATCGCGCCTTCCTGCTGAGGTCCATAGATGATGCGATGCGCGAACAACACCAGCGCGAACACCAAAGACAGGATGAAAATCGCGATTCCGGTCAGGCTGACCAGCTGGATGGGCAGAAACGAAAACCCGGTGATAAGGTTCAGGCTCAGTGTCGCGAGCCGCAACAGGTTGTATTTCGATTCGCCCCCCGCGCGTGCGCTGTGCGCGACCCGGATTTCGGTGACACGGCGGGCGAAGGAATTCGCCAGCGCGGGAATGAAGGCGGCCTTCTCGTCACACTCGACTACCGTGTCCGTGATCGCACGGCGATAGGCGCGCAGCATGCATCCGTAATCATGCATCGGGACGCCGACCACCAGCGAGGTGAGGCGATTGTGAAGATGGGAGGCATGCCGGCGCCAGCTCTCGTCATGCCGATCCTCGCGCCATCCGCCCACCACGTCGTTGCCCGCGTCGATCGCCTCCAGCAGGCGCGGAATTTCTTCGGGCGGGTTTTGCAGGTCGGCATCGAGTGTGACCACCACCTCGCCTCGCACCTGGCGGAAGCCCGCAAGAATTGCCGAGTGTTGTCCGAAATTGCGCGCCAATTCGACGATGCGCACGCGGCCGGCCTCGCCCTCGGCGATGGTGCGCAGAATCTCCAGCGAGTCGTCGCGGGAGCCGTCGTCGATCAGGATGACTTCCCAAGGCCGCCCCGTCCCTTCCAGCACCGGTTTCAGCCGCGACCACAGGGCTCTCAGATTGGCAGATTCGTTGTAGACGGGAATGACAACCGAGACGAGCCGACTGGCGCGGTCGGCAGTGGTCGGGGTGCCAAAGATTGGCGCTATTTTACCGGAAGGACTCAACGCTTTTGCCGCGCAACGCCCGGACTTCCCAGCCTGCGCCGCACCAATTGGTGCATTCTGACAAACGCGCGCGGCTCATTAAAGATAGGGCAGATCGTTACTCACCCCAGGTGCCGTGCTGAAAAGTTTCCAGTATCGCACGGTTGCCGCGACGCACCCCTTCGACGAGAGTTGGGTAGGGAGTCGAATCCTCGCCCACCAGCCCCTGCATGAGAACTCCATTGCTTTTTGAGAAACGGTCCACGTACTGACAGCGGTGATAGCCGAGCATGTAGGGCTGCGCGAAGGCCTCCTTGAGGTATTCCTGGTAGGCACGCGCCGCGTCCGCCTCGCTCGCACACTTTGGCCAGCCGGTTTTCGGATAGCGAGCGGTGGGAAAGCTGACGGCGTGGTCGCAGATCAGAATCGGTTTGCGCGCGATTCGATACACGCGGTCGAACCGGGCTTTCTCGAAGCGCGCCTCATAGGGCTGCACCGCAACTGCATCGATCCAGGGTAGCGCTTCCTCGAGCACTTCGGTGGGCATGTCGGTCAGCATGTAGCGATCGCCGAACACGAGATGCTTGCGGTCCTCACGCTCCATCCCCTCCCCGGCCCCACGATAGTACTCACGGGCGATGAGGCGCAGAAAATCATAGTCGTCACGGTGCACGACTGGATCATAAAGCGGCAGACCTGCGAAATCCGCGTCCAGTATGCACGGGTCATGCAGCTCCAACCCGTATAGCTTGCGGAAGACGTCCGGCTTCGCGCCATGACGCTCGCGCAGGAAGGCGACATAACGCTGCTTGCCCGGATAGATCGCCGGGTTGCGGCGAATTGCGGAGACCCAGTCGTCATTCACCAGCCGCCGCGCCGTATCGAGGTCCCAGCGCGGCGTGTCGGTCCAGTAGTAACCAATCAGATTGGGATTGCTTTTGACCGGCGCACACATCTGATGAATCGCGCGGCGGACGGCGCTTGCGTAGCCGCCGAAGACATCTGGATAGCGCGGCTGCGGCGCAAAGTATGGGACCCATGCGATGTAGGTATCCGCGAGGAACGGCATGCGATCGCGAAGTTCGGCCGGATGATGATAGCCCGCGGTATTGAATCCCCATTGGTGCAGATTCGAGGCAATTTTTTCACTCAGCGGGATGCGCCGCTCGCCAGCCTCGTCGCGGAATCCGGGCACCGCGCCGATGTGAACTACTCCCAAAGAAATGAACGGGCTGCCGTCGGGCGCAATCAACATCCAGCGGCCGTGGCGCTGCGCGATTTGAAACACCGGACGCGGCTGTCGAGTTTTGTTTTGCTTCACCGCACCACCGTCTCGTCTTCGACGCGACGTGCCCTACCCTCGCGCCGGCATCTTGCATTCAGCGAAGCTCCGAAGGCGGGCGGAGCGGCCTCGTCGCGCCAAGGCGCAAGCATTTGCGATTCTCCGATCCGGAATTTACCGGGTCTTTGCCCGAATGACGCTCTGCCGCACCACGATGCGCGGCTTCCCGCAGCAATTGAGCGACGGGGTATGTAGAACGCTGGAATGCATCACCACGATGTCCCCGGCTTGGCCGGTAATCTCGACGACTTTGACCGGGACACCGCGCACCACCGCGCCTTCCTCCATAAACCGTTGTTTGCGGGTCTCCGAATCTTCTTCCGACCACAGGTCCCTCAGCCACGGGTGGATCTGCGCAAGTAACCTGCGTCCATCGGCAGAGCGAATTTTCGTTTTGCTGCCAGCCGAAAGTTCGTGAATCAGTCTATGGGTTCCGATAACCGCAACCGTTGCCCCACCCTGGGCGCAGACCGAATCCAAAAAAGCGAAGACGGTTACCTCACCCAACGTACGCTGAACGCCGAGCCCTCCATATGTGTCCAGATGCCAGGTTTGGTGGGGCACCTCCCACCGTCGCCCACGGAACGGGAAGGTGACCAAAGGAGTTCCCCACTGCGCAGGCCGCTCCCATCCGTCCGGCGCAAAGAGATCGTCGAGCACCGCGCACAGAGCGGGGCTCATCATGCCGGCGAACCCGCCTGCCCGCCCCACCTGTTGCAAACCAAAAACCTGTCCTTCGCGCCACCCTTCGGGTGCATCCGGCCGAAAGTGATATTTCTTCTCAAGCTCGGCCCACAATTTCTCGCGCATGGCGCACGCTTGAGGCTCGGGTATCGCACTGGGCAGACGCAGCAACCCAGTATCGTCAAACTCACGACGCCGTTGCATCATTAGTCCACCTACGTCGGGATTGTTTTGATCGTTCATCAGATTCCTCCCAAAAACGCCAAACGCTCCGTGCCAGTCCAGCCGACTCAGAATTTCGGCCGGACGTGCGCGGAGCGTCTCCGTGCTGCTGCTGGCGTGGCTCGATCGCTCGAGCTCAGGCTCAGATATGCTCGACCCAATTCTTATCGGCGCCATTACGCGTGTCAACCGGCCTCCGCAGGAAGCGGAGTTCGTGTGGAACCGGACTTTACGCCGTTGACGTGGCCTGCGGACGCCGGAAGACTCGTGGGGTTATGCAAGCGCCCACCAGGTCGTCTCGCGTCGCACTGGCTGCTCTGATCGCGGCGTTGCTCTACCTGCCCGGCCTGGGTGCCCCCGCGCTGTGGGAGCCTGATGAGGGTCGCTACGCGGAAGTTGCCCGGGAGATGGTGGTCTCCGGCGACTACATCACCCCGCGCGACGACCTGGTCCGCTATTTCGAGAAGCCGCCGCTGGTGTATTGGGCGGAGGCAGCTGCGATACGCTTGTTCGGAGCCAATGAGTTTGCGGTACGGCTCCCCGCGGCTCTGTTTACGATCGGACAGGTCGCAGCCACCTGCCTGATTGGCGAGGCAATGTTCGGGGCCGCTGCCGGGTTCGCCGGAGCACTCGTGCTCGCTCTGTGTCCGCTGGTCTTCGCATTCGCGCGCTTTGCCACGCTCGACCCTGCGTTGGCTTTTTTTCTGACCGCCGCGGTGGGGGCGTTTTACTTGGCCGCGGAGCGTCCCGATTTTGGCGGCGGCATGGGTCGCGCCTGGATGTGGATTGCCTCGGCGATGCTGGCGCTCGGCACACTCGCCAAGGGCCCCGTGGCGCTGGTACTGGGTGGCGCTATCGCCCTTACCTGGATCGTGCTCGAAGGGCGGGGACGCGAAGTGCGCCGCATGCCCCTGCTAAGCTGCGTCGCCGAGTATGCGGTTATCGTCGCACCATGGTTCCTTTTGGCCGCGATACGAAATCCCGGGTTCCTGAGCTTCTTCTTCGTGCACGAGCATCTGGAGCGGTTCGTCTCATCGCGCGAACACGCATGGGGGCCGTACTTTTTTATTCCCATCGTGGTGGCCGGAACCTGGCCCTGGCTGTTTTTCGTTCCGCTGGGAATCCATGCCGTCCGCGAGTTGCCCGAAGCGCATCAGCGCAAGAACCGGTCTGCGCTGCGATTGCTTGCGGTCTGGTTCACGCTCATTTTCGTCTTTTTCTCAATTCCGCGCTCCAAGCTCGGCTCCTACATCCTCCCGGCGTTGCCTCCGATTGCCATGGTTTCCGGCCTGGCGCTGGCCCGTCTGGGCGCGACGAACCGCGAGCAACGCACAAGACTCATGGGCCGCTTTGCGCTGCTCAATCTTGCGATCGGCGCGGTAGCGATCATCGTGCTCGTGACGATACGGGCCAGGATTGGATTGACGATCGCACTGGATGGCACCGCCATCGCCGTAGTGGTCGCGGCCGGCGCAATCGCGGCCTGGGCGCTTGCCGCTAGAACCAACCGTGTCGGCTATGTGTTTGCCGCCATCGCGTTGGCTATGGCGACCACGAGCTGGCTTGGACAGAGGGCCAGGATTCACTCGGGAGCCACCATCAGCTATCGCGATCTGGCTCGTCAAATCCAGCCCTACGAAGGTTGCCTGCTGGTCTCGTACCGTCACTTCGTGCAGGCGCTGCCCTTCTATACGGGACGGCGCGAGATTCTGGTCCAGTACTGGGGCGAGCTCGCCCCTTTTGCACGGACCCCCGATGAACGCGCTGGATTTGTCGGCACCGCCGCCAAGCTCCGTGACGTGTGGGCATCGAACCGCTGTGTCGTGTTGATCGCTAACCGCGCGGACCTCGCCGAATTGAGCAAAACCTTGAATCCCGCGCCGCGCATTATCGGTTGCGAAGGTAAGAAGCTTGCGCTCTACAATCAGGAAGTGTCCCACGTTGCGGCGGGATGTGAGGTCCGGGAAGATCGCAATGCTCCCGCCGGCACGACCGGACAGCTTAACCGGAGGCACTTGGATTCGACGCGGCTGGCCTGTAGTTAGAAAGGGCGGAATGTTTGCGGCAAAGGTCATACGCCCGTGGCTCACCGCAATTGCTTTGACAATCGCATTACAGGGCTGCGCTCCGATAAACCAGGACTCCGCGCAACGAGCTCTGGCGGAAGGCCGACTTGATGACGCCGCGAATGATGTCCAGGCAGCGCTGGCCCACGACCCCGACAACCTTACCCTGAAAAATCTTGCCGCCCAGATCTTTACCCAGCGCGGTGTGAAGTCCTATCAGAGCGGTGCAATGATTGCGGCGAGCGAAGATTTCCACCGCGCGATCGACTACTTTCCGACCTACGCGCCGGCCTACGACTACCTGGGCATGCTTTCCTTTCAGCAGCGCAACTGGCGAGACGCGATTAAATACGGGAGCATGGGTGCGGGATACGCGGGTCAACCCGATCCAAGTTACGTGCGAGATGCGCGCGAGAACCTGCGCAGGCTCGAGAGTGGTGGAATTCAAGGGGGCACCGGAGCAGGTGGCCAATCGGGCAGCTAGTTCTCGGAGGGTCCTTGCAAAAGGCGGGGAGGCAGCAGGTGGCTGAAGCGAAGACGCAAATCGCGGGAGTTGGCGGCACCCGTGGTGAGACAAGTCTCGGCCAGTTTCTCACCGAGGCGCGCAAGACCGGCGGCTACACGCCCGAGCAGGTCGCCGCCGAAACCCACATCCCTCCTCACTACATCCGAGCGATCGAGACCGACGACTACGGTCTCATCTCCGACCAGCTCTACCTGCTCCCGTTCGTGCGCCGCTACGCCGCTTTTGTAGGACTCGACCCCGAGGACGTTGCTTCGCGCTTCGTGCACGACGTGCAAAAGGCGGAAAACACCGCCGCAAAGACCAGCGAACCGATTCCGATGATCACCAAGGAACGCAGGTCTGGCGCCGGGCGCTACCTCATTCTGGTGATCGTCCTGCTAGTCGGGGCGGTAACCGGCTTCCTGATAGTGAAGAAACAGGCGGCCCTGCGGGACCTGCTCCATCTTTCGCAGCGGGGGTCCTTGAAGAGTGAGTCCCCGGTGGCACCTCCGTCTCCGCTTTGGCAAGCCACAAACCCGGACCGCGCGCCAGATGTCCCATTTGAAAGCCGGGTCGTGCCGGCGGCGGCATCTTTATAACCAGCCCGCGCCGCTTCCGCCGGAAGCTTCAGACAATTGATCAACTCGCGCGCGAACAGAGGCGCGTTACGTTTAATGGAGAATCGCGTCCGCGATTGCTTCCGCGACCAGCCGCTTGCCTTTCTCCACATCGTCACCCGCCTCCACCAGCGCGACGACCTTAAGCTCGCTCGCCGAATCAGAGGCCGATGCGCGGGCGACGATCGCCGTCTGGTACAGTTGGTTGGTTGGAATCTTGTCGTACGAAGAGGGCGGATTTGCCGCCTCCTCGCGACGGTTCAGGTAGGCCTGGAACTGTTGCGTCATCGGGTCCTCGTGGTTCAGGGTCTGGCGGCGCGCCATTGAGGTGTACGGGTCCTCGAGGGGCTTATCGCCGGTATCACCCAGCGGCGGTGGTTGCGCTCCCAGATCCTTGAGCATCTCGGCGACCGAGGGATCACCCGGCGACAAGTCCTGGATAGAAACCCCTGGAGCCAGTGCGCGTGCATTCACCGTGACCGTTACCATGATCGGAACGCCCGAACGTGGGTGCCCGCGAAGGTCCTCGCTGAGCACTTGCTGAACCACCGGGTCGGTACAGACCGACATGACCGCGGCGTCGGGCGGAATCTTAAGCCGACCCAGGGTTTTGATTTCGGTCGCCACCGAGATGCCCGCGTACGCCGGCATCGTCAGCACGGCGAAGACCAGCCCGGCGACCGCCTTTCGAGATGAGTCCCTCATCTATATGCGCGTGCGCCTTCGATCGGCCAGATCGCCACTACCTCGTCCCCTCGCACGACATAATATTCGCTGTGTAAATTTATGGTGGTATCTCCGTGACTCGGCACCACTTCGATTTTAGTTCCAGGCGCAATTTCCAGATCGCCAGCGGCCAAATGACCGTGTTCTTCCGACAACCGCGCGACCTTGAGCGGGAGGGTTTTGCCCGCCGGCGGACCAAATTCATTGGTCAGCGATTTCATACCCGCATCGATGATCATTCGGTCGCCTCGCCGCGAGATAACGGTGGTAAGCAGGGTCAGCGCCGACATACCTAAATCGGGTCGTACCCGGCGATAGGCTCCATCCATAAAGACGTATGAGCCGGCCTGAACTTCAGTCACGTCCGGCCATGAACCGGCTATATCGTAAGTCCCGGTTCCGCCCGCGCTCACGATGGCGGGCGGCAGTCCCGCGCCCCTGAGCGCTGCGACATGGCGACTCAGAACGGTAAGCGCCTCCCGCGCGGTGGTCTCGCGCTTCTCGCGATCCGGCAACAGCACCGCGTGGCCTTCATAGCCCATGACGCCGCGATAGTTGAGCGGGCCGCGTCCTATTCTCTTTGCCAACTCGACCGTCTCGGCGGGCGAGTCGGTGCCACAGCGATGCATTCCGGTATCTACCTCGATGATTACATCGATGGCGCGACCGGCACGCGCACAACCGCGCTCAAGCTCATGGATGTTGAATTCGCTCTCCACCGTCGCGATCGTGTCAACCCGCGCGGCGATCGCGAAGAGGCGATCGATCTTGGTTACGCCTGCGATCTGATTGGCTATGAGAATCGGCCCCAATCCGGCCCGTGCCAGCACCTCGGCCTCGCCCAGCTTCGCCGCAGTGATTCCGATCGCGCCGGCGGCCAGTTGGCGCCGGGCGATCTCGGGTGTCTTGGGCGTCTTGAAATGAGGCCGTAGTTTTTGCGGCCGACCGCGAAAATATTCCCCCATCCTGGCTATGTTGTCCTCGACGAGGTCAAGGTCGAGAATCAACGCAGGCGTGTCGATATCGGACTTGTGCATAACGCGACGCTCAGGGCAGCTTCTGTTGCAGGAGTTCCTGGGCGCGCGCCTCGCGCCACGCCTTAAGCCGCTGGGCCAGTTCGGGGTCGCCGAGCCCGATTATCTGGGCGGCGAAGAGCCCCGCGTTGGCGGCTCCCGGCCTTCCTATCGCCATGGTTGCGACCGGCACGCCCTTCGGCATCTGGACGATCGACAGCAACGAATCCATCCCGTTCAAGGACGTGGTGGGCATCGGCACGCCGATCACCGGCAGAATGGTCTTGGCCGCGATCACACCCGCCAGATGGGCGGCCCCGCCCGCCCCCGCGATGATTGCGCGCAGGCCGCGCTCGGCGGCGCGCGCCGAATATTCCAGGGTCAGGTCCGGCGTGCGATGCGCGGACAGCACCCTAACTTCATGTGGAACTTTAAGTTCGGTCATGGTCTCGGCCGCCGCCGCCATGTATTCCCAATCACTCTTGCTGCCCATGATTACGCCGACCAGCGGCGTCTCCCTCGAAGCCATTTCCGCCCACCCTCCGACTGGTGTGTGACTGAAGAGCGAGGGTCATCCCGTGTGCCCTGGTTGTCAAGGCCGCACCGCCCTGTATGAGCGGCGATTCGAATTCGGCAATATGATGCCGCATGGCCACCACGATTCCGTCGAACCGATGTGCATTCACGCTCGGCGAAATCGCCACGGCAACCGATGGAAAACTGGTTGGCGGCGACGCGCGCGCGACGACGACCGGGGTAAGCACCGACACTCGCGAGATGCGGCCCGGTGCGCTGTTCGTCGCACTCAGGGGCGCCGCGTCCGACGGTCACGACTATCTGACGCAGGCCGCGGCGCGGGGTGCCGTCGCCGCGGTGGTGTCGCGCGGCCGGGAACTGGCGTCGCTTCCGTGCGTCGCGGTCGAGGACACGCTCGCTGCGCTCGGATCGCTGGCGCGCCGCCATCTGCAGCGGGTTCGTGCTGAAGGCCGCCTGCCCGTTGTCGCGATCGGCGGCGCCGCCGGAAAAACGACCACCAAGGAACTCCTGGCCGCAGCCGCCCGCGCGGTCTTCGGCCCCACGCTCGCAACTCCGGGAAACCTGAACAATCGTATCGGTGTCCCGATGACGATCTTCACCCTTTCCGGGGAGCATCGCGCGGCCATCATTGAATGCGGGACCAACCTGCGTGGCGAGATCGCGCAGCTCGCCCGCATCGTCGAACCCGACGCAGCGCTGGTGCTCAACGTCGATATTGAGCACAGCGAAGGCCTCGGCTCGCTTAAGGAAATCGCCGACGAGGAGGCCGCGATATTCTCCACCGCGCGCCGGTTTGCGATCGTCTCGACCGAACAACCGCTGCTCAGGTCGCGCATACCTCCTCGTCTGAGCGTTCTGACTTTCGGAACCTCCTCCGAGGCCGATGTCCGCCTCGCCAGCCGTACCGTGCTGGAGAACGGACGCTCGAGAATCGCGCTCAAGGTGAACCCGCGACTGGTCAAGAGCGGCGAAAGTCCGCTGTTGGTGACTGAGATCGGTCTGCTTGGGCCGGCGATGGCTTTGAACTGCGCAGCCGCAGTGGCGGGCGTGCTCGCGATGAATCCGGAGGCTCTTTCGGGTGATCAGCTGCGCACCATTGGCAATGCGCTTTCTGCCGCCGGTCCGGTCTCGCGCAGACTGGCCCTGGCAAATCTAAACGGGAGGTTCGTGATCGATGACAGCTACAATGCGCAACCCCCTTCGATGCGCGCCGCGATCGCAACCGCAACCGAACTGGCCGAGCACTCAAAGGCAAGGCTCCTCATTATTCTGGGTGACATGCTGGAACTCGGCGCACTCTCCGCAAGTTCCCACGATGAAACAATAGAGGCGGTGCTGGCCTCGCGGCCCGCCCTATTCGTTGCGGTTGGTCCCGAGATGACGGCCGCGCTCGCCCGGGTGCTCGAGCGTCCCGCCCGGGGGGGCGTGGAATGCTTGCCGGCCCGCGACAGCGATGAGGCAGCACGCCTGATCGCAGGGAAGTTGCGAGACGGTGATGTGGTTCTCGTAAAAGGATCGCTCGGGATGGCGATGGACCGGGTGGTCGCCAGTCTGCGTTAGACCGTCCGCCCGAGGTTTCGAGACGTAGATGGTCGAGACTCTTCAGCGCCTCAGCGCGCGGCGCAAGGCGAACGTACCGCCGGTCATCGAAGTTTCGGACCTGGTGGTGGAACGCGACGTCTCGATCCTGCGCGGCATCGATTGGCGCGTCGAGCGAGGGCAGCACTGGGTCATCGTGGGCGCGAATGGATCCGGCAAGACCTCGCTGCTACGCGCGCTGACCGGCTACTTTCCGCCCACCACCGGCACGATTAGGGTCCTGGGCCAAACATACGGACGCAGCGATTGGCGCGAGTTGAGGAAACAAGTCGGACTGGTAAGCTCGAGCGTTCACCAGCTGATGCCGGAGGGGGAGACGGCGCTCGCGGCGGTGGTCAGCGGCAAACTCGCGATGATCGGCCAGTGGGGCGAGGTCGCGGACGCCGATCGGTCCACGGCGGTAAAGATTCTGCGCCGCATCGAGGCCTCTTCTCTGGCCGAGCGCCCCTGGTTGCACCTCTCGCAGGGCGAGCGCCAGCGGGTCCTTATCGGCCGTGCTCTGATGGCAGACCCGCGGTTACTAATCCTCGACGAACCATGCGCGGGTCTTGACCCGGTGGCGCGTGAACATTTTCTGCAGTTCCTCGATCGGTTGGCTCGATCCAAAAGCGCACCGGCCATGGTCCTGGTGACGCATCATGTCGAGGAAATCACGGCCGCCTTTTCGCATCTCATCGTGCTCAAGCAAGGAAAGGTCATCGCCGCGGGCCCCCGCGGTGACGTACTGAATTCGAAAACGCTCTCGGCGGCGTTCGATGCGGAAGTGCGCTTGACCAGGCGTGCGGGTCGTTACTCACTGGCCGTTCGACCTTCCTCCTCGCTGATAATCTGAACTAGCCAGAAGCCCCGAGCGGAAACAGGAAGACGTCTTTCGGAGAGACCTGGAGCACGAAACAATTCGCTTTGGACGCGATGGCGATGCTAGATTTTTGACGAGATGATTGCGCGCGATAAGGAGAACCCTTGATCATGATGACCAGAGAGCGTCTCGGAATCCTGGCGATGGTATTTATCGCTGCGACTTTGGGTGGGGGGGTGGCCGGTTACCTCATCAGCGCCGCAACCGTGGAAGCCGCTGCGGCCCCCAGAGTAGTCTCGGCGCGCAAGTTCGTTCTGCTCGACCAGGCGGGCAAAACCCGTGCCCAGCTCGACATCACCAGCCGGGGAGTGGCGCAGCTCGCCATCATGGATGGCTCGGGGACATTGCGCGCCGGACTCGGAGTTGCAGCCGACGGCGCGCCGGGCCTGGGGATATATGACGGCAAGGGCAAGGCTCGTCTTGAGGTGGTATACACCACGGACTCGCCGCGCATAAGGATGTTCAACAGCGACGGGACCTCGGTGTTGGCGCTTGGCGTGGGATCACAAGGGGGAGCGGGGATTGTTATCCACGATCATACCGGCAAAGATCGCGCTTCGTTCGTCGTGGCGAGCGATGGCGCGCCGACCCTACGGTTGGGCGATACCGGCGGAAGCCGGATCGGCTTGGATGTTACCCCGGACGGAAGGCCTGGAATCGCGCTGCTTGGAACCAACGGCGTCACCCGTGCCTCTCTGACCCTCAATTCGGATAGTTCGGGGGCTTTAACCCTGTTCGATTCGTCTGGAAACGCGATTAACAGCCTCCCCTGAGGGGGGCAGACAAAGCGGCTTTTTCGCATCGGGTGCCACTTTGTCGTGCTGGACCAATGCTGTTTTCTCCGGTGCTTGCGTCCACCCCCTGCCGCAGAGACAATAGCGTCCGCGCGAGAAATGCGGTGGGCTTTCAGAATGCCGTCGATGTTCCCTTTTGATCAGTCCGGGCGTGCACTCCCGGTGCTCTTGCTCGCGTGCGTCGCTATCGCCTGTTCCAGCGTCGCTTCCGACGTCCACCAGATGGATCAGCCGGCCCAGGCAACGCCCGACCAGAAAGCGGCACAGATAGAGCCCATGCTGAGCGCAGCCGGATTCGTCATGCTGCCCGCCGATACTCCCAAGCGCGAGCAACAAATCGCCAGTCTGCCGCCGCTTGAAATTTCTTACTACGTAGGGCGGACCGGGAAGCTGCATTACTGGATGGCCGACCCACAGTACTGCAAATGCATGTACCTGGGTTCGGAGCAGGCTTATCAACGGTACGAGCAGATGCAGCTGCAGCAGAACTGGGCACAAAAGGAAAACGAAACTGCGCGCAATGAGGCGCAAGCCGAACAGGAAGAAGAGATGGACGCGCAGATCGAGGGGTTCAATCCCTACGGTGGAACGGGCTGGGTGGGTCCCGGCTTCTACTACCCCTAGGCCGCTTAGCTGCGCCCCCGATGCGGTTCGAGGAATTTATTGGGCGTTGTCGCACCGAATGGCCCGAATTCACAGATCACCAATCCCTGGAAAAATCGCGTAATCCGACCGGCCGGGAACTGGCCGAGGTGCTCGACAAAGTGCCCGGCATGGCGACCGAGAACAAGCTGAAGCTGCTCAATCTGGCGGTTGCCGCGTTGGAGCCGGACGAAGTCTACGTCGAGGTCGGGTGCTATAAGGGTGCGACCTTGGTCGGCGCGGCACTGGGCAATCTCAATCATCGGCTCTTCGCGTGCGATAATTTCTCGCAATTCGATGGCGCGGCGGACTCGCTTCGCGCAACCCTCAGCCGCTACACGCCGCCCGGCCAGGTTCAATTCTTCGACATGGAGTTCCGCAAGTTCATGGAAATGGCGCCATGGCAGCCCGCTCGAATCGGCGCGTACTTCTACGACGGCGGCCACTCGTTTGCCGATCAGTACGACGGTTTGCGCTGCGCGTTGCCGCACTTCTCGCCCGATGCTGTCATCGTGATCGACGACACCAACAAGCGCGCCGCACGCGCCGCCGACCAACTGATGGCGCACCAGGTCCCCGGCTGGGAACTCATTCTGAATCTTCGCACGCCACGCAATCATCATCCGACGTGGTGGAACGGGATCCAGGTCTATCGCTACAGGAGATCCGCAGGAGCCGTGCCGGGCGATCTTGGCGGACCAGGCTTCGCGGTGCGCAAATTCATCTACGACGACATTTTTCTGAACCTTAAGCACCGGCGACGCGCGTTGCGCCGCGACCTCAAGGCCTGGTGGCGCGGACGTTAGAGAGACCTCCCACACCCATGCGTGCTTCAAAACCCGGGGTCCGACAGAATCGGCTGCGGGGCTACTGTTTCTGCATCACCGCGCTGCTGGTACCCCTGGTCGGGTGTGCCAGCCGCAGCAACTCCGCATCGTCGCTGGGCGTTTCCCGGAACGCCCCGCCCCCGCAAGTGCAGTCCGCAGATCAGGTCCCGGCGCCGGTTTTGCGCAGCGGAGACCTCTGGGTGGATCGAATCAAGGGTGACGATCGCGAATTTCGTATCGAGGAGGTTCACAGAGATGGCACGATGATCGTCAGCTTCTGGGGTTCGGAGATGACCACCGATCCCTACCTCAACATCATTGTCTACCGCTCATTGACCGAATCATCGGCGGACCCGAGCATATCGGACAAGCCGGGTCTGTGGTTTCCGTTTCCTCTCTATCCGAACAAGACCTGGGTAAACGATTACAGTTGGCGCATCATCGGCGCATCCGCGAGCAGCGGCCGTGCGCAGGACACCGGGAGAGTATTCGGGTGGGAAGATGTTACAGTGCCGGCGGGGACCTTTCATTGCATCAAGGCCGAGGTCGACACCCGGTTCTACGGCAAAGGGGGGATGGCCGATGAATCTCAGTTGACCTACTGGTACGCGCCGAAGGTCAACCGCTTCGTCAGGTTTGACTATCACTCGAACTATGAGGGCTCGGTGGGGGCGCAACTGGTGGAGTACAAACCCGCCGCTCCGACACCTTAAGCTTGGTGGCGCGCCAGCTGCGTCCCTCGCCCGAGAACTGACGGGCGCTCACGACGAGCCGTAACAGTGGACCGGCATTGTGATTTGGAGATAGATGAACAGAGATTGCGCGGCAGCCCAAGCGCGCGGCGCATCTAAGAGAGCGAGGTCGAAAAATGTCATCCTCACCCGCCTCCACGGCGCTCGGCAATTGGTTGCGCGACTACAATGAGGCGCCCTGGCGCCGCTACATCGACTCGCTGAGGAGCCGCGGACTGCTCGTTGAGGTTGACGGTGTTCTGGTGGATTGCGAAACGATGTTCCGGACGCGATTTCATTGCGACACGCGAATTTGTGCAGGAATCGATCGCGACCGGGAAACGGACTCGTGCTGCACCGACTATGAGGTGGAGATAACGCCCCAGGAGAAGGAACGCATCGTCGCCAATGCCGACGCGGTACTCGAGCTACTTTCCAGGTACGATGCCGGGCGGGTAAACACGCAACGGTCCATCAGCGAGTTTTTCGACGAATCACATTCGGTCAAACTTGCCAAGGAAAAGGGACGCTGCGCCTTTTCGTATCGCGACCCGGAGGGGCGGCTCCGGTGCGGACTCCATTCGCTGGCACTGGAGAAAAACGTTCCGATTGCCTCGATCAAACCTTTGACCTGCGTGTTCTTTCCACTCGTTGTCTATCGGTTCGACACCGGAGAAATCTTCTTGACGGCGATCTCGCCTGATACTGCGGGCCTGATGGAGGGCGCCAATGACACGCAGCTTCCCTGTTTGCGCGTTCAGAGAGGCGACCCCATGTTTATGGAGTGCCGCACCGCAATTGAAACCGGTTTTGGGCCGACCTTCTTTGCACAGCTGAGCGCAGCGGCCGAGCAATTCGCCGCTGCGAAGGATTCCCCGAAGGGAGAGATCAAATGACCACCCAGAAACCTCACTGGACGCTGGCCGGCGAATACTTCGAGTCGTGCAACTGCGAGATTCTATGTCCCTGCCTGTTGCTTGGCACCCGCCCGACCGAAGGCCATTGTGATGTGGTGCTGGCCTTCCATATTGAAAACGGGAAATACGGCGACCTCGACCTGTCAGGCCTCAATGCCGTGCAGGCGCTGACCACCCCCGGGGTAATGTCCGCCGGCGGAGGCACCCTGGCCGTGTACGTCGATGATCGCGCAAACCCAGAACAGCGCGCCGCGCTGGAAGAAATCTTCACGGGCGCGGCGGGCGGCCCTCCTTCGCTGTTCGGGCCGATGGTCGCAAACCTGCTCCCGACCAGGTCCGCGCCCATCAGCTTCGCGGCGGAAGGAAAGAAACGCAGCGTGACGATAGTAAATGTCACCGCCGTGACTGTTGAGGCAATCACGGGCGCGGGCGGCCAGGCAGTGTGGATGGAAAACTTAAGGCACCCGTATTCGACCAGGCTGGCGATAGCAAGAGGCAGCTCAAGCCAATATAAAGATCACCAACTCAGCTTCGACAATTCCGGCCGCAACGGTCATTACTCGCGCATCGACTGGTCCAACGCATAAGCGTGCGCGGCAGCTCTCATCGATGAGCCGCGAGCGCGCATACCTCCTGACCGAGATAATTGCGGTCAGCGCACTGGCGTGGATCTATCTGATCAGGATGCCGATGAGCGCAGCGGATTTTGGCAGCGTAGCGGCCAGAATCGCCGCTCCTCTTCCCCCAGCGCTGGTGGACTTTTCCATCTGCTTCCTGATGTGGGCGGTGATGATGGTCGCGATGATGCTGCCCAGCGCGAGCCCAATGGTTTTGACTTATGCACGTCTGGCCGGCGGTCGCGACGGATTCAGCGTTCTATGGACTTGGATGTTCGCGGCCGGTTATCTGGCCGTGTGGACCGCTTTCAGCATTGCGGCGACGGTTGCCCAGCTGACGCTCGCACGCGCCGCAGTGCTGACCAATGCACTTACGGTCGCACCGATCATGGGTGCCGCGATACTGGGCGCGGCCGGAATCTATCAGTTTACCCCGTGGAAGAGCGCCTGCCTCAGACATTGCCAATCGCCGGTCTCGTTTTTCATGACGCGATGGCGTGACGGAGCAGCCGGCGCATTCCACATGGGACTCCAGCACGGCACATCGTGCGTGGGTTGCTGCTGGATGCTGATGGCGTTGCTGTTTGTCGCGGGTGTGATGAACCTGGTGTGGGTTGCTTCGATCACGATTTTCGTGCTGCTCGAGAAATTGATTCCGTACCCACGCGCCGTATCATTTACCGCAGGATGCGCACTCATCACGGCGGGCCTGATTGTGCTGCTCCAGCGCTGAAGCATTAGTCCCCGTAGCTTGCGGTCAAGAAAATGTACCGCCAGGTCCATCAGCGCCTCGGCATCGAACTTTGCTTCCGCTGCGATGTCCGGCTCCCTCCCTCGCATGGAAAATCACGTCAACCCCCGCAGAACGGAGTGCGATCGCCAAAATCTCACTCGCGTAAACGGATCCGGCGGTTCTTCGCGGCGATGGATAACGGGGAGGGGAAGAGCGGCTCGTTACGGGAGTCTCTGCTCACGAGCGGCTTTATCCACGAGGGCGGCGACCTGGTGAAAGCGGCGAACCCCATAGCCCACCATCTTCAGAAAATCGACGGACCAAAGCAGTCAACCCCTGAACGCTGCTCCCGAGTGAAATATCCTTGGGAGCGTCCGGCGAGGCTTGCCGCACTGGTTCACCCTCCCCTACCGAATTGGACGATAGAGATAGCTGCGATGCCAGTAGACCTCGTCTGTAAAGCCCCGTTGGTACGCGTCCGTCACCACGGTCGTTAACAGGAGGCGGGCCACTCCGGTGTTGCGGAACGGGATGCGGGTTGCGAGATTAAACACCAACCGGTCGTTTCCTTCGTAGTAGCCGAGGATAGCAACTGCTTCGTCACCGACTCGCGCCAACAAGCACCGGCCGCTGCCCCGCAGTTCCGCCTCCCGTGACGCGACCTCCTGCGCGACCCGGCCGGCGGACGGTTGGTCCTCGGTATTGCCGAAGCCCTTCAGTTTTACGATCGCGAATTCCTTCAGCGTCGCGGCGCTCACCGGCACGAGCGAGACCTTTGGGACGGGTCTGACGCCGGGCGGTTCGCCAACATGCGCCAGGTAAATGGTCGCACCGCGGAGATGACATCCAGCTCTCAAGAGAGCTGGCCCGAGTGTGGCGTCCTTTTCGCGATCGTCGATCCAGAAGTCAATCTCGACATCGCCGAAGAACTTTCGTGCGTCGGCCTGAAGCATCGCAATCTCGTCGGGACATGCTCTCTCGATAATGATACGCGCCGAGTGCGGATTGCCCCCTTGGCGGCCGTAAAACCCGAGGCCTCGATGCGCGACCTGGTACCCGAGTTCCGGAGCGGAGGCGCGGTACCAGGATCTTACTTCGGCGCATAACTGGTCGTGCTCCCGGTGTAGAGTGTTTCCGGTGTTGTTCATCACCGCACCACCCTCCTGTCTGAATCTTTAAGTGGCTCGGCGGCCGCCTCTCCCCGGTTTTGGAACACTCCTTAACCAGTTTTCTAGCGTCTATGTTTCGGGTGCTCGAGTGCCGGCGGATTTGCCACTCGAATCGGCTTGCCCTCGGCAAACGCAACCAGCCCGTCGAGCGTGTCAGTGTAAAAAGCGCGCAGGGTCTCGTGCGTTACGTAGCCGAGATGTGGGCTTATGGTGACGTTGTCCATCGAGCGGAATGGATGGTTCGCGGGCGGTGGCTCGACATCGAAGACATCGACGCCCGCGCCGGCGATGCGGCCCGCTTGCAGCGCCGCGATTAGATCTGCTTCGACTACGATCGGTCCACGCGAGGTGTTGATCAGATAGGAGGTGGGCTTCATCAACGCGAGTTCACGTGCGGTTACGAGTCCGCGCGTCCGATCGCTCAACACCACATGAATCGAAAGCACGTCGGACAGATGGAAAAGCTCGTCCTTGGTTACGCGACGCGCTCCGACTGAAACAGCGGTCTGATCGGTCAGGTTCTGACTCCACGCAATGACATTCATGTCGAACGCGCGACCATATACGGCCATGCGCTTCCCGATGCGGCCCAGACCAAGCAAGCCGAGCGTGCGGCCGGCGAGAATGGTCCCAACCGTACTCTGCCATTCGCCGCCGCGCATCCGCCGATCTTCAACACTCATGTGCCGGACGGTTGTGATGAGCAGTCCCCAAGTCAGCTCAGGAGTCGCGTTGGCAATCCCGGCAAAGATCGGGTTTGCAAAGTTTGAATGACAAACGATCACTCCGTGATCGGTCGCGGCCGCAGTGTCGAGATTGGGCAGAGACATGCCTACGATGGTCACGAGCTTCAAATTGGGCAAGCGCTCGAACAGACTGCGCGGGAGACTCATGCGCTCGCGGACGGTGCATAAGACATCGAAGGGCTTAAGCGCGGAGACGGCCTCATCATGAGAAAGATGCCGATTGAACACGCTGATGTCGGCCTTGCCCTTGAGTATCGACCAATCTGCCGAACTGAGAGCGACGTTTGCGTAGTCGTCCAGAATAGCGATCTTGATCATGGCGTCCTCCGAATAAAAGCTGTTCGCAGCTACCGAATGGCGGACCGCCGGGCTCTTGCGGGAAACCATCGATGACTCTCAGCCAAGGTACTTTCGAGTCTACATGAAATACACCTCGCCAGTTCGGCCCCGGATCCGAGTGCGGAGTGCGGAGGCGAAGACCCAGAATCCCCGGGTAGGGTCGTTAGGCAGGTCGATCGGACATCCAGGCCAAAACTCATCCACACCTGGGTGCTGCGAAGATTTCCGTGTTCAACCGGCTGGCTTTTTGCAGACCTGGTGGTCTCAAACTTCTCCAATGAGCTGGTGCGCAAAATGATCGGGAGGGGAATGGTTCCCAAGGTTTCACAACCAGCTTCCGCGAGCCTCGACTACCTCGCCCAGCCGATTTGACTTGAATCGGAATCTGTGCGAGCCATCGGTTTCCTCTTTCTCGTTCGCGTTGCCACGATTCAGCAGGTGAAGGAGTACCTCGACACGATCAGCGCAACCAAGTGAGTACCGCGCGATCGTTGGGCGAGTCCGCAAAAGCTATGTCCACCACAGCACCAACCGTAGTTGCACAACTCGTCGAGACCATGCGGGCGCTGGCCGGCCCGCATCCCGGGTTCCGTCCGGTCCACGCGAAAGGCCTCGTCTGCGCGGGTACTTTCCGAGGTGCTGCGCAGGCGCGCAGCGTGAGCAGGGCGTGGCACCTGCCAGGCCAGCCGGTCCCGACCGTCATACGCTTTTCCAATTCGAGCGGGAACCCCGACGTGCACGACGGCGTCGCCAACGCGCGGGCGCTGGCCGTGAAATTTCAGCTGCCGGAGGGAAAGCACGCCGACATCCTGGCGCTCGCTATCGAGGGCTTCCCGGCGCGGACGCCGGAGGCCTTTCTCGAGTTCCTGCAGGCGCAACTCCCCGACCCCGCTACCGGTAAGCCCGCGCCCGAGGCACTGTCCCGCTTTCTGGATGCGCACGCTGACACCCGCGCCTTCCTTGAACGCCTGGCGCAGAAACCGGTACCCGCCAGCTATGGCCAGACCAGCTACTATGCGGAGCACGCCTTTCTCTTCACGGCCGCGGATGGCACCCGCCGATTCGGCCGTTACCGCTGGATACCCGAGGCGGGAGAAGCCTTCCTTTCCCCCGACAGTGCCAGCCAGCGCAGCGCGAACTTCCTTCGAGAGGAGCTGGAAAACCGCTTACACAAAGGTCCGGTCGTATTCCGGCTTCTCTTGCAAGTGGCTGGGGAGGGCGATGCGACGGATGACGTCAACGCTTTGTGGCCGGCGGACCGTCCGCTGGTCGAACTGGGGCGTCTTGAGGTAACCGGCATCTCTCCAACCGGCGCGGCCGATGAACGGCGCCTGGTGTTCGACCCCACCAACCTGACCGACGGTATCGAACTATCCGGCGACCCCTTCTTGTTGGCCCGTTCGGCCGCCTATTCAATATCGTACGACCACCGCAGCAAGGGAGAGTGAGTGCCACTCCTCTACGAAGAACCAGAAAAGCGGCAAAGCGTCTTTAATTTCCGATCGAGACCATGGACTCAAAGGGCAAAGTCGCGCTGATCACCGGCGCCGCGCGCATAGGACAGGTTGTCGCTCAGAGCCTCGCGACGCTCGGGTGCGATCTAGCGCTGGTCTATCGCGGCTCGCGGGAGGCAGCGGAAGGTTCGGCCAAAGCCGCAATCAGCGCAGGGGTGCGGGCTATCACCATCAGTGCCGATGCGACCGACAAGGATCAGGTTGCGGCAGCGGTTAAGGAAGCACATAGCGCGCTGGCACGCATCGATATCCTGGTTAACATGGCGGCAGTCTATCGGAGTACGCCAAAACCCGAGCAAGCGGATTGGTCGAATATCATGGACGCCAACGCTCGCAGCGTCTTTCTTTTTTCGACCTTTGCGGCGCCGATTATGAAGCAAGGCGCCGGCGGGCGAATTATAAACTTCGCCGATTGGCTACCCGTCAGCCGCCGCCCGCGCTATCCGGGTTTTGTGCCTTACTATTCGTCCAAAGCTGCGGTTGTGGCGCTGACCGAAAGTCTCGCGCTTGAACTGGCTCCAGAAATTCTGGTCAACGCGATCGCGCCTGGGCCGATTCTTGCCCCTCCCGGTCTCACTCCCGAGGACGACAACGAGGTGATCAAAGCAACACCGCTGCGGCGATGGGGTGGAGCTGCGGAAATCGCTAAAACGGTGCGTTTCTTGATCGAGAGTGATTTCATCACCGGGGAGTGCATTCGGGTCGACGGAGGACGACATCTCTATTGACTGCACACCGGACCAAGACCGGTTCTCCCAAGAGATGGCTATCTGGCATCGTGCCGGCGTCCACAACGAACCCGGCCTGCAACTGAGACAGCCCAAACACCGAAGGATTGCTTTACGATCGGCTATTTCGCTGTGCGAACGACCTCGGGCATCCGGTCATCGCCAATCGAGAAATGGAACCGCGAACGCTGCGTCCGTGCATTCCAAAGCCGGTTCCTAGGCACGAGGACTTCGGCCAAATCGCTCTTCACTCTTGGCTGGCCGTTTCGAACAACTCGCCCGGTTCTTTCCACCATCCATCATTAATCTTCGTATCTTTTGATCGGTAACATGGCCTTCGGGCTTTCGGATTTCGACCGCCCGATCAGATCAGCGCCTGGTATTCGGGCTTGTACAGCCTCGCCCGAATGAAGGCGGCGATATCTGCCGGCTTGGGAACACGCGCGAGATCGCGCTTGAAGATCACTTCCGCGACCCGCGCGGCTGCGTATGTCTCGGTTTTGAAGATCGCGCTTTGGGGTGGATAGATCAGCCCTGTATTCAGCTCGGCTTGGGTGACCTGCTCCGCGACCGCTCGGGCGGCCCCAATGAACATCTCGTCGGTGACACGCTTGGCATTGGTCGCGTACACGGCCATTCCGACGGCGGGGAAGATGTAGACGTTGTTTCCCTGGCCCGGCACCAGAGTTTCATCGCGCCAGCGCACCGGTGGAAATGGACTGCCGCTCGCGAATATGGCTCTTCCGTCCGACCAACGGTAAGCCTCCTCGGCGGTGCATTCGGAATGGGAGGTAGGGTTCGAATAGGGGAAAATGATGGGGCGCTGGTTGATTCGTGCCATGGCCGCGATGACTTGTTGATTGAACGCCTTGGCGACCGTGCTCACGCCAACGATCGCCGTCGGCTTGAGCCCCTCGATGGCTTCGACAAAATTCCGTATGGGTGCGTGTTGATGCGCATAGATTTTCTGAAAATCGGCCAGATCACTGCGGGTTGATTCCAGCAATCCATTCAGGTCGAACAGCCATGTTCGCGCGCGCGCATTCTCTTGCGAGGTCCCCTCCATGACCATCGCTTCTGTGAGAAGGTCAGCGATCCCGGTGCCCGCAGAACCCGCCCCCAGGAAGAGAAAAGCCTGCTCGGAGAGCTTCCCACCGGTTATTCGAAGCGCACCGAGAATTCCGGTCAGCGCCACCGCCGCGGTGCCCTGGATGTCATCGTTGAAACAGCAGAAGCGATCGCGATATCGAGCCAGCAGTCGTACTGCGTCGACACCGGCCCAATCCTCAAACTGAACGCAGCATTCCGGATATTCAGCCTGGACGGCGGCCATGAATTCGTCTGCGAACTCGTCCAACTCCGCTGCCCCCGGGCGGGTCTGTCGCAGACCAAGGTAGAGTGGATCGCGAAGCAGCGACTCGTTGTTGGTGCCGCAGTCCAGCAGAACGGGCAAAGTGTACTGTGGGGGCACCCCGGCACACGCCGTGTACAGTGCCAGCTTGCCGATGGGGATTCCCATGCCGTTGGCACCGAGATCGCCAAGTCCAAGAATTCGTTGGCCCGTAGTGACCACGATGAACCGCACGTCGCGTTCCGGCCAGTTTCGGAGAATGTCTCGAACACGGCCTTTGCGCTTGATCGAAATATACAGACCCTTCGGACGGCGGATAATGTGGCCAAACTGCAGGCAAGCCTCGCCGACCGTGGGCGTATAGACGAGCGGTAGGAAGTGCGCCGGATCAGACATCAGAAGCCGGTAAAAGAGCGTCTCGTCCATGTCCTGGAGTTGAGAGAGAAAAATATACTTCTCCAGATCGGTCGGCTTTTGCCCCAATTGGAGTAGGACACGTTGCATTTGTGTCTCTTCGGTGTCGACTCCTTCGGGTACAAGGCCGGTAAGTCCTAACGCTTCGCGCTCAACCTCGCTGAACGCGGTGGACTTGTTCAAGCGCGGATCGCGCAAGAGAGAGACGCCAGTTGGTTTCGTCGTCATGGACCTGCTCCTTCAAAGTCTAGTCTCTGAAAACCGGAACGTTGGCTGCCACCTCACACGGTACGCCCGCATGCAGGCGCGGCTTTTCGTTCGCGAAATTGTTTTATCCAGAGAGTCACGTCGCGCCCGACAATAGGGTCTGACACGAGTCGAAAACCGGACCGATAGTAAGGTTGTTCCACAATACGCGCCTACCTTATCCCCACCTGTTCCAATGCGTGCACTTCTGAACGGGCAGCCGTTTGGCTGGTTTGAAGTCTGCGCCGGTGAAGTACGCGACCGGCACAAGGGCCGCCTGCGTGACGTCATCAGGGATATCAAGGATCTCGGCTATTTCGCGCTCGCAATGTTCTATATGTCGAGTAATCAAAACCGACCCAAGACCGCGAGCACGCAACGCCAACATCAATGACCACGTTGCCGGCATGATCGAGCCGTAGAGTGAAGCTTGCGCCCCGGGGCCAGCGGCCTCAACCCGCCCTTCGATACATGGCAGCACCAGCACCGGTACCTCATGCAGGTGATTAGCCAGGTAGCGCCCGGAAGCGTACATCCGCTGCTGCTGGGCAAACCGCGGATCTTTAGCGCTACGCGCGTGCAGTCGTGCCAGATAGGGATCGAGGGACAAGGTACCGCTGAAAAACGCGTCGCCGGTCTTTTTGTACATTGCCGCGATCGCGGCGCGCTTTTCTGGATCGGTCACCACGACGAAATGCCAAGTCTCACCATATAAGCCGGTCGGGGCTTGTGTGGCGATCTCGATGCAGCGCTCAAGGATCTCTCGCTCAACGGGCCGCTGCAGGTCGAGGCGCTTTCGCACGGCGCGAGTGGTGCACAACACATGGTCTACGCTGGCCAGATCGATATTTTGCAGATCCATACCGAACCTCTTCTCCTCATCGCAGAAGTGGTCGTCGTCGCATAACACGCTCTGAGTCGTAGAGCCATGTGAGACGATGTCAAAACATCGGAGCCGCCGCTGCAGGTGGATCTGGTTCGGGCGTTCCGTGTGTAGCCTGAGCTGACCAGGAGCACTAGCGCCAATTGCGACGCCAAACTCGCCAGCAAACGCCCCACGATAGCTCAGTTGCGCGCGTGGCCTCTGGATGTGATCGCGAAAGCGAGGACTCTTTCAGCGCAGGTAAGATTCGGTTGTAGGGTGAATTACATCGGAGGGCGACGCCAGGACTTGCGCTTCACAGATCGTGAGACCGGTCCGCAGCGAAGTTCCAGTTTGATGCCGTCGGGATCCGCGAAGAATACGGCATAGTACCCCTTAACGTATTCAGGGTACTCGCGCGGTGGATCGAGGATGCTGCCGCCGAGGCCTTCTATGTCGCCCGCAAGCGAATCAACCTGCATCCGGTTCTCGGCGTTAAAGGCAATTTCGCATAGTCCGACACGATCCTTCGAAAAAGCCTCACCCGCATAGCGCGGGTCGGCTTGCTTCAGCCAGAAGCTGCCGCCGCTGGAAGACCATCCGAGGAAAGGGCCGAAGGCGTGAGCGTCCGGGAAACCAAGCCGCGGCATCAAGGCCGCGTAGAACGGCTTAGATCGCGCGAGATCGTTTACGGTCAAAATCACGTGGTTGAGGCGGCCCGATTTTGGAATCTTTGGTGAGTTAGATGAGCGAGGCCCTTGGCTTCGCCCTTTTTGGCGCCTTCGAGGTTTTTTCATCCTCGTGCTCCGCCGAACGCAATTGACAAGCTAATCAGTCAATATTGCTGCGCACAGTTCGCGACACTTGAGAAGCTTATAGACGGTAGCGAGATGCACCTCCAGAACGCTCGCCGCCTTTTCCACAGTCAGTCTTGATTCCGAGCCTTTGGCCGGATGGTTGTAGCCGTCGGCGCGCGCTGGAGGTCGAAAGGGCGAGCAGGCCCTTCTCTCTAGTGGCTAAGTGGTCCTTTTACTACCCAGACGAGCCTCGATTGGATCGGCGGCGTGGATTCGGTGAAGGTGCCTCCATTAGTTCCTCCTGACGCGCACGAACCTTCGCAAATCACCGTCGAAAGAGTAGCAACTCTGTCTCGCCTGGGAGGCTCAACGCAAACTTCTTGGCTTTTCCTCGCCCGCTTGAGACGAGCCTGAGCTCTTCGCGAATGATTGTGAATTCGGAGACGATCAGAACCGGTCAAAACGGATGGTAGCTTGACTCGCTTCGTCCCCGGCGTAGTTTGGAGTTCCGAACTCTTCTGAGGACTCGTTTTCTTATGTTACGACGGGTTCGTCCCCTTTCGATCGCGATCTTCGCAGTGATGGGCATGCTCGGCGTCGCCAACTCCGATGTGACACCGCGCGACGCTGGCGCACTCGCGAACGCGACCTACTTGTACATCGCAACCGTCCGAAAGGACGGCGACCAGAGCAAAGCCGCTCCGGTCTGGTTTATCGCCGGCGACAAACAGGTTTTCATCGACACCAATTCCGACAGTTGGAAGGCGAAGCGGATCAGACGAGGCAGTCCGGTGTTGGTCTGGATCGGATCCCAAACCGGGCCGGCGTTCATCGGCCAGGCCGAGATTGTCCAGGACACCGCGCAGCAGGATATGATGATCAAAGAGATCCCGAACAAGTATTTCCTGGCAAAAATCGGATTCTTCGGGCCGACCCGCGCCAAATTCGATTCGGGAAAAATCGTCACGATCAGGATCACGCCGGCGCGCGACCTGCCCGATGGATTTCAGTCTCAGCCGGGAACACCCGCGCCCAGCTTGGAACCGGGCACTGCCCGGCCGCTGCAATAGTTCCTGCGTCGCGCTTTCTCCTGCGCGCTCGTGTTTCAAACTACAGAGCCGCCGGCCCAAAGAAAGCATTTGCCCTTGGCAAGCCAAGGTCCGCCGCCAGAATCCAACACGAAGAGAATTCGCAAAATTCCTCTGAAATCAATCCCAGCCGCCTCCCTCCGGTGGCCTTCCGATCGGCTGAAACACTCGCCCCGATCTTCTGCATCTAGTCAGATTTGTCTCGCATTTGAGGCTCGGGATGCGGAGGGAGTGAATTCGAACTCCCGGTCCCAGATGCGCATCGTGTGAGATCGCAAACCCTAACCTAGCATCCCTATTATCGACGTCTCGGGTTACTCCGTATTCGCCCTGCTAGCTTTCGACACCACATTCTCAACCTGCTGTTCACTGTCGGCGCGGAGATATTCCCCGAAATTTTGCCATACATGAACCGCTCCTCACTGCAGGCTTGTGGAGGGAGATGGGATCCGATTGTTGCCATACATCCGGCCTGTAGTGGGGCATGATCGGCTCGGGGCGCCAATGGAAATCCGCGCACCTTCGCCTCATCAATGAAACGGCCTCAAATGTGCCTGGGGTGCTTGCAGGTTCGAGAAGGCGCCAGCCTGACCGGTTCGCCGTCATTGCTTCGTTCCGGATACAATTCCCGCGCCGCCGGGGGAAGTGTTATGCGTCGACAACTGGCATTGCTTCTAGTGTTTCTCTCCGCCTCGATTGTGCACGCGCAGTCGCCAACCGCGCCGCAGCCCAAGGAGGGCGATTTCGTCCTGCGCGATTTCCGCTTCGGCTCCGGCGAGACTCTGCCTGAACTGCGCTTGCACTACGCGACGTTGGGAACGCCCGTGCGCGATGCGCACGGCACAGTGCGGAATGCCGTCCTTCTCCTTCACGGCACGTCGAGATCAGGAAAAGTCTACCTTAACCCGGCATTCATGGCGCTCTACGGCCCCGGCCAGCCGCTGGACGCAAGTCGCTGGTATGTGATCTTGCCTGACAGTATTGGGCACGGAAAGTCGTCCAAGCCTAGCGACGGATTGCACGCCCGCTTCCCGCATTACGACTACTACGACATGGTCGAGGCGCAGTTCCGACTGGTCAGCGGAGGGCTGGGCGTTAACCATCTGCGGCTGGTTACAGGAATCTCCATGGGTGGAATGCAGACTTGGCTGTGGGGCGAACTGCACCCAGACTTCATGGATGCGCTGATGCCGACGGTCTCCCAGCCGGTGGAGATCGCAGGCCGCAACCGCATGTGGAGGAAAACCGCCATGGACGCCATTCGCAACGATCCCGGATGGAACAATGGTGAGTATCAAACGCCGCCGCCGAGCATGGTCACCGTTGCCCGCCTCTTTGTGATTGCGGTGGACGGGCCTCTCGATCTGCAGACCCGCGCGCCCACTCGGGAGGCTGCCGACAGCCTGCTGGATCGAGCTGCCGCCGTTTGGGCAGCCGGCGGCAGCCTGCTCGATCAGGCTCCCGCCACCTGGGCCCACGCGGACGCCAACGACACGCTGTACCAGCTCGACTGCTCTCGAACCTACAACCCGGAACCGAACCTGGAACGCATCCAGGCACGCCTGATAGCCATCAATGCTCCCGACGACTTCATCAATCCCCCAGAACTGGGCATCATGGACCGCGCCATCAAACGCGTGAAGAACGGCCGCTACGTCCTCTTGCCACTTAGTGGCCGCGGACACAGCTCCGCCTACGATCCCTCGCTGTGGAAGAACTATCTGGAAGAGCTGCTCCGGGCGCCGGGGCGCTGACGCGCGAATCGTGAGTGCGTCGTGACGCTGGCTTCGAGATCCGCCTCAAGACTTTTCACAGCTACTAAACGCAGACTCACGAAGAAATTCGACCGCCGCTGAGTAAACCCCGGTGCCTACCGAAACCCTAATCCCGCGTGACGAAGCCGCGCGGATGCTACCGGAACGCACGATGCTCGGGTTCTTGATCGGTTCTCACTGAATGCGCGTGGTGATGGCTCAATTCCAATTCTTCAGCGTCGGCCAGATCTTCTCCAGCGTTTGGCCGCCTTTAGGAAGGGTGCACAAATAGATAGTGAAGTGCTCACTGGCCATTGCGTATGGATTGCCCACTATGGCTTTCGGCTCTACTTTCGCGAAGAGGTGTTCCAATCGATCGCGCTCCGCGCCCAACACGATCACACTTTCGCCGGTGTATTTTCGCGGGCCCCAATACCAGTAGTTAACGTGGCCGCTGATTGCTTTGGGCAGGCCTAGCTTGGGGCCGTAGAAATCTATCGCGCCAGCTTCTCCGTAGTTGCTTCCGAAAATCGCTGTTTTTGCTCTTTGATCGGGAGGTAGATCGTCGTAGACCTTCGCGGTCGTGGCGGTCATCTCAGGCCATCCCCACCGATCGGCGAGGAACTGGGGCAAGTCACTCGCCTTGCGCGTCTCGAACTTCGGTTGCGAAAATCCCATAGATCGCGTGTACGCGATGTATGCCTGCGGTGGAAGCAGTGGCAGCACGTTAAGCGCCGTGATCGCCCCTGAAACTGCGACGGCTGCGGTATAGGCCGGCCTCAGCCAGCCGCGTCCGGCTTGCGCGGTCCAGTTTTCGATACTTACAGCCCCTGCTGCCATCAGCATCGGATAGGCAGGCGCCAGGTAATAGAATCGCCCTCCGGTCAGCAACAGTAGTGTCATCGCGAGCAAGTACGCATATCCCAGCGCACGGTACGGTCTGCCGGCGCGGCCGTATATAAATGCATACAAGCCGGACAGCCAGATCGGGGCGGTTAGCGGTTGCATACCGAGGAGTTGCCAGCCGATGAAACCCAGCGGTCCGATCGCTACATTGCGGCCGCTGCGCTTGATGTTCCCCAGCATTTCAAGATGGGGAAAATGATGCTGGATTTGCCAAACGAGATTCGGAAGAAAAATCACGAACGCGGCGAGCCCGCCGAAGATGAACCATCGGGTTGCCATCAAGCGTCGCTCGCGCGTTAGGATCAAGCCCATGATCAGAGCGAACCCGAACAGAAGCATAGTGTCCTTGTTCTCAAGCCCGATTCCGGCGAGCACGCCGAACCATAACCACAGCCTCAACTCGCCGGTCCGGATCATCCGGATCAGGATCGCTGCGCATCCCATCCACAGGAGCGGCTCGATCGAATTCATCGATAAATAGCTGCCGAAACTGAGGTTGAATGGGGCGAGCAACACGGCGAGCGCGGCCAGAGCTTGGGCGAATCTTCCCCCACCCAGTTGACGTACGATCGCGCCAGTCAGAACCACGAGTCCGGCGGCGGCGATGGTCGGGAAAATCCGGATCGCGAGCAGTGAATCGCCGAATAATGCACGCGCCGCCCATGCCTGCACTGCCGTGAGCGGGGGCATATCGACGTAGCCCCAGCTCAGATGCTGGCCGCACGCCATGAAATAGAGTTCATCGATGAAAAATCCGTAGCCCCCAGGATTGAGCAGATGAATCGGGAATTCGAGACTGGCGATATAGGCGACGATCGCCGGGCCTGAGACAAACCAGTGCGGACGCGCCGCCTCACCGCTTGTGACCTCGCGCATTGCTGTTGCAGCCATCCTGTCTCAGCTAACGCGGTGAACTTCGAGTGGCAACGCCGCGATTTTACTGCGGGATCGAACGAAAGTCTTTGGTTGTCCCTACCGAATAACGTGCAGCCGTGACGGAGCCCGCGCCCAGGGTCGGAGAACTCCCGGACAGTTCCCTCACCTCAACCTGGGCGTATGCTGTCCTCCCAGGCAGCGCCATCGTTTGAACACCTTCCCACTCCACAGGATGTGGCCTACCCGCTGGAAACCGGCCCCATCATTCCCGAGAGTCTGCTATAAATCTGCGTGGAACAAAGTGATTGGCCAAACGGGAGCGTCATTGTCCCGAGGCCGCTCCATTTCCTGCGGCTCGCGCCGCGAAGGCTGTTGTCGTTTCAGCGCTTCCACCTCTCGAAGAAACTCGTTCGCCGCCCGACACGGTCACAGAGACGAAAAGCTCTGTGAGTGGAATACAGGAAAATTCTCAAATAAATTCACGGGTGGAGGGGTGGCTGAGCGGTTGAAAGCACCGGTCTTGAAAACCGGCGGCGGCGTAAGTCGCCCGTGGGTTCGAATCCCACCCCCTCCGCCAAAGACACATCTACTACAGTCCAGCCGAGTCAAGAAACCCATATAAAAGAGTGTGATCGTGCTCTTCGACCGTCCGCGATGGTCCACTAAGGTCCATTGACTGCCGGGGGTAACTGGGGGTAACTTTACGGGGTAAGCGGAAATTTCACGTGGGGTAACAACGAGTCCCGACAGGGGTAACAATGCTCACGGACACCAAAATCAAGCAGGCGAAGCCAGCCGAGAAGCCCTACAAGCTGTTCGACGAGCGCGGACTATATCTGATCGTCACGCCAAGTGGCGGCAAATGGTGGAGGCTCAAGTATTACCACGGGGGCAAGGAGAAATTGCTCGCTCTGGGAACCTACCCCGACGTACCGCTGAGAGATGCCCGCGAACGCCGCGACGATGCGCGCAAGAAACTTGCAGCGGAAGTCGATCCAAACGCGGAGCGCAAGGCGGCTAAGCAGCAGCGAGAAGATAGCTTCGAGGCGGTGGCGCGGGAGTGGTGCGCGAAGTTTTCTGCTTCATGGGTCGAAGAGCACACGACCACGGTGATCGGACGCCTTGAGAAGAACGTCTTTCCGTGGCTGGGGACGCTGCCCATCGCGGAAATCACCGCCCCTGAATTGCTCACTGCGCTGCGACGCATCGAGAGCCGTGGGGCAGTCGAGGTTGCCCGGCGGGTCAACCAGGTCTGCGGTGCCGTGTTCCGCTACGCCATCGCCACGGGACGGGCAAGCCGCGATGTTAGTACCGATCTTCGGGGAGCGCTCGCGCCCGTGGTCGAGAAGCACCACGGAGCGGTCACCGACCCCAAAGAAGTTGCCACCTTGATGCGGGCGCTCAACGGTTATCAGGGGAGCTTCATTGTGCGATGCGCGCTGCGCTTCTCGGCGCTGACCTTCGCGCGACCGGGTGAAATCCGCAAGGCGACCTGGAGCGAGATCGATTTGGACAACGCGACTTGGCGGATTTCCGCAGAGCGGATGAAGATGCGCCGCGAACATATCGTGCCGCTGTCACGTCAGGCCGTTGAAGTCCTGCGGGAGTTGCGGCCCCTGACCGGCTCTGGCCTCTACGTCTTTCCTGGTAACCGCTCAGCGGATCGGGCAATGAGCGAGAACACCATCTGCGCGGCGCTGCGCTATCTCGGCTATGCGCAGGGAAAGGCGACGGCGCACGGATTCCGCTCGACTGCATCGACTCTGCTTCACGAGATGGGCTGGCAGTCGGACGTTATCGAACGGCAATTGGCGCACGTCGAGCAGAACGCGATCAAGGGCGCGTACAATCGCGCGGAGCATCTACCCGAGAGGACGAGGATGATGCAGGCGTGGGCCGACTACCTCGACGGCTCAGAGAAAGTGGTCCCGCTTCGCGCCACTGCATAAATAACCAAATCCCCGTGCGATTGCGCTGTGGTGTTTGAACTTTAATCGGTTATCCATCATGCGTTGCCTTGTCTGGCAAACACCGCCGAACCGCATACCGGCCTAAACACTCAATTGCTCGGTGCGCGGCCATTCAGGAATGCCTATGCGGCGCAGAGGATACCCACTGGCGCGTTTTCCAGTGGAGGGGATACTTTGTCCCAGCGTCCGGAGCTCTCAAAAGCCGCAGCAAGACCATTTCGCCAAATTCCCACTGACTAAAGAATTTTCTTGACAGCCATACGCTCGGCGATTGTGCGCACCGAGGGGCAGGTCGATCGATCGAAGCAGCTTCTTCTGCTCTCCGAGCTGGAACTCCATAATCACCAGCAGGAGCAGAATCAGACTCAGAAGCAGCCCCCGTGACGCGGCGATTACACGGGCGGATGTTCGGGTTTCATCGCCCCGCTTGAGATTGTCCTAATTTCGCAGCCCCAATGTCGTAGTTCGACCGGTGCCCGTGCAATCCCATTGAACTGAAAACGATCTGGTGTACACTGAGGTTTGCTGGTCTGATGTGAGCCAGCCGCGCCCTGTGACGCGTCCTATCGCGAGGTGTTCGGCGGTGCACCACTAACAAAGCACCGTGGGGAATTGGACCCCACAACCAAGGGCCACAGCGGTGTAACGCGCGAATGGCCCCAGCGGCTCAACCTTCCGCGAGCACGTCCAAGATAGTCGGAAGGGTAACACGTAACCCGCTGAGCTTGGCTCAGTATCAAGGGAGCCGTGTGCCCCAATGACTACTTCAGCAATTCATGGATCACGAATTGATCCGGCTGCGCTACTGCGGTTGCCGCAAGTCTTAAGCCTCGTCCCGGTCAGTAAGTCAACGTGGTGGAACGGAGTTCGTTCCGGTCGTTTTCCGAAGCCGGTTAAACTCAGCGAACGGACTACGTGCTGGCGTGCATCCGAGATTTTTGCGCTGATCGAAAAAGCGGCGTCAGAGGAGGTTGGGCGATGAACCCTGATGTCCCATCTCCTTTTGAGCATCGCCTCGCCGAGCTTCAACGACTCGCTGAGTTGCCCAAGCTGGAGTTCGACCGCAAGCGCCGAGATGCAGCAAAACGATTAGGCGTGCGCCAGCAAACTCTCGACGAGGAAGTCGAAAAACTCCGCCCTCGTGCGGAAGGTGAAAAACCGCCGGGGTCTCTGGCGCCGCCAGGACCGGAGCCTTGGGGTGAGAGTGTCGAAGGGGAAGCGTTACTCAACGAAATTCGAGAATTTATTGGTCGCTTCGTAGCCGTTGACCGGCATGCGCTTGTCGCGATGGCACTGTGGGTCGTCTTCACCTACCTGCTCGACATAGCCGAAACCAGCCCGCGCCTCGCGATCACCTCGCCCACCAAACGCTGCGGCAAGACCCTTGTGCTGAACGTGCTGTCGGCCATCGCGTATCGACCACTCGCAGCATCAAACGTCAGTCCTGCATCTTTGTTTCGCAGTATCGATTTGGAGCATCCAACGCTGCTGATCGATGAGGCGGATGCCATGCCGCGTAAGTCGGAGCGAGGCGAAGAGAACAGGGGGATCCTGAACTCAGGTCATACTCGTACCAGCGCGTACGTTATACGCAACGTCAAGGTCGGCGATGACTGGACCCCGAAACGCTTTTCCACGTGGGCACCGTTCGCTATCGCCGCGATCGGGAAGTTGCCGGACACGTGGGAGGACCGGTCGATTACGATTGCCATGAAACGGAAGGCCCCTTCGCTGCGCGTCGAGCGGCTAAACCGTCGCAACACTGCTGCGCGGGAGCAGGCCATCGAACTCTCACGAAAAATCGCGCGATGGGTAGTCGACAACAAGGCCGCGCTTACATCCGCCACGGCCGACCTGCCGGAAGAACTGGATGACCGTGCGCAGGACAACTGGGAATTACTACTGGCGATCGCCGACAACGTTGGTGGGCATTGGCCCCGGACGGCCCGGGACGCTGCGATCGCTTTGTCGGCTGATCGACAGGGATCCGCAAGCCTCGGTGAACGGCTACTCGCCGACATCAAGGCAGTTTTCGACGAGCAGGGAGCAAATAGAATTTCATCTGTTGACCTCTGTTTCGCACTTGCTTCGATGGAGTCGCGGCCTTGGGCTGAATGGGGACGCGCCCGCAAACCGATTTCCGCGCCGCAATTGGCCCGCCAACTTGCCAGCTTCGGGATCGCGCCATCATCGATCCGATTACCCGACGGCACAACGCCAAAAGGCTACATGCTGAAAGGCTTCGAGGATGCGTTTTCCCGCTATCTCCCCACCCCCGAGGATTCAAAATGCCACACCGCCACAACCGCTGGGGGCGTAAGGCGAAAGGGTGATTTTCAAACCGCCACAGAACCCCATTGTGGCGCCTTCGAAAACGGCATCTCGCATTACGGGGACAATGCGTGTGGCGGTGTGGCGGCTGAAACTGGCGAATCTGAAAGAAACCGCGATGAAGAGGAAGAAATCGATCGCCAAGGTGCTGCCGCCGCCGCTGACGGCGAGGATGATCGGGAGGATTTCTGACCGTGAGCGCCGAGTCATTGATCGCGGATTTGAACTCTAGGGGGATTCGGCTGGAGCTCAACGGGGAGAAAATCAGCGTCACACCCTCGTCGAAGCTCACTGACTCCGACCGCGAATCCATCCGCCAGCACAAGCCGCTGTTGCTTGCGCGGCTTCAAGAAGACAGGGCGCCGGTGGAGATTAAGATTGCAGGGCCTGGGGAGTCCCTTAGGCGCGCAGGTTGGCGGAGAGCTGCCACGCCGGATTCGCGGTATCCGATCATCCCGCAAGAGATTCGCGCTAAAATTGAAGCTATAGAGCAGGAAGCGCGCCGCCTTGGCTGGCCGCCCGAGCTGATCTGGAGTGCCGATTTTTGGGGCCTGCCGCGCGGGCTCGCCGCCGTAGTCGATGCCGATGACGAGCTTGGAGACGTGCGCTCCGACTACATCGAAATCCTGGGCGTGAAACACGTAGTGCGGCGCTTCCCGCGTTTTCATGCATAGCGTTCGAACGTGCTGAACCTTCCTGCTCGAAACCCTCCAGCGTGGCCAAGCGACCGGCAGGCGAGGTCGAAGAGTTAGTGCGCCGGGCGGGAATCGGTCATCGTGGTATACACCCGCTGGTTCAAACGGCCCGTATGTCTTTTTCGTTGTACCGGCTGAGTTATCCTCACAAAAAACCGTGCACTACTCAGTCAGTGTTTTACTACCGCTAGATTGCTTGGTGCACGGCCTGAAAAAGCATGCCGCCTAAGGTATCCCCGGGAAGATG
>JAFAHS010000505.1 GCA_019237115.1 Deltaproteobacteria bacterium | reverse complement strand
TTTAAGCCGTCGCTTAAGGCCAGTTTCGATCTGCCGCACGCGCTCGCGGCTGATCCCGAGCCGGTCGCCGATCTCCTGCAGCGTCTGCGGCTCTTCGCTCATCAGGCGGTTCTGGAAAATCTCGAGCTCCTTGCCCGCGAGCGTGGCGGCGAATTCGCTCACCTTGTCGTGCGCGAACGCCCGCCATTCGGATTCGGCCGCGGCCTCTTCGGGATTACGCCCGCTGTCCGGCAGGATATCCTGCAGGCTCGCTTCGCTGTCGGGCGCCGACGGCTGCTCGAGCGACAGTTCGCTGTGCGCCATCCGCTCCTGCATCTCGCGCACCTCGCTCTCCTTGACGCCGATCCGCTGCGCGAGCAATCGCGGCTGCGGGGTGAACCCCTCCGCTTCCAGCCGATCGCTCTCTTTCTTCAAATTGAAGAACAGTTTGCGCTGGGCCTGAGTCGTCCCGATCTTGACCAGCCTCCAGTTGTTCATCAGATGGCGGATGATGTAGGCGCGCACCCACCAGACCGCGTATGAAGGAAAGCGGATTCCCTGATAGGGGTCGAATTTCTTGACCGCCTCCATCAAGCCGATATTGCCCTCCTGGATCAGATCGAGCAGGTTGCGCGAGGCGCGGGCGAACTCGTTGGCGACTTTCACCACTAATCGCAGATTCGCGGTCACCAGCTTGAAAGCGTCGGCGGGATCCTGAGTCTTGCGGTAGCGTTTTGCGATCTCGAGCTCTTCCTCGCGGCTGAGCAGCGGGAAGCGGCGAATCTCCGCCATGTAGCGTCCCAGCGGATCGAGTGGAACCAGTGCGCTGTTCTCGCGATCGTCCGAGAGTTCGGGCGCGCCAGTGCTATCAGCTCTGGTTTCCTCGCTCTCGCCCTCGCCGGTTTCGCCCGGAGGTAAAATCTCCTCGTCACCGGATTCTTCGGGGAGATCTTCTTCGCCGATCAGATGCGCTTCGGCCTCGACCGGCTGATCGTCGAGCGCACGCTTTCGGCGTCGCCGCCGTCCAGCAGTGTTCCGCTCGGCAGGCGATGTGACTTTGCGAGCCATCAGGTAACGGCGCGATTACGCCATCGCAGTATTGTTGTTTTTACCGAGATTTAACTAGCAATTCAGCTTTCTCGGTCGTGAGACTCGACGGTCGCGCACCTGCACGATCGTCACGATCGGCGCAGCTTACTGGGGAGGTTCCTGGGCGACAGTGACCGCGCCCGCCGCAATTTCGCGCAGCCCAGTTACGATCTCCTTGTTGTCGGATTCGACCAGCGGACGCGCGCCCTTTAGAAGCTGCTTGGCGCGCTGCACCCCGGCCAACACCAACTCGAAACGGTTGGGAACCCGATCGAGACAATCTTCGACGGTTATTCTAGCCATTGAAAGTGATTTTCCGGACCTTGGCCGTTTTTGTCAACGTCCTGCGGTCCCGGGCCGAACGGACAGTATCCGCGGACGTCGCCGCAATGCTCTTTTCTCTAAAATTCGACATTGAACAGATAGCTGAATAAATTCGTCGAATAAATGCAGTTTCACCAGAAAGAAAACGATAAAGGCCGGCCTCGATTGAATTCGTTAGCACCGGTCGAGCGCCAAGTACGAGCATAAAGAAGTCAAAGAGGTAAGTTGTGTCGAAAATCGATAAAACCCCCTTTCGTCCTCAACGGACACGGTTGGCGCTCGCATTGGTCGTGATAGCGCTTTTCGACCTTACTATTCTGTTCTGGACCGCTCCTGCCAGAGCGCAGGACGGCGCGCCGAACTTTCAGTTCAGCGGGCAAGACCCTTGCCTGGCTGGTTTGCCGATTCCCAAGCCGATACCGCCCGCTCATCGGGTGGTGCAGTTAGTCAACTGCTCCGATCAGACCGTGTTGGGCGCTGCTAACGCGTCCGGGCCTCCAGGCCAGACGCCGACCTCGGTCTTCCCTCGCGAGAAAACCTGGGTAATGAAGCCCTACGGCTCGTCCAACGGCGAAAACGTGCTTACCATCGACATTCCGCCCGAGTGGGATAACACCAAAGCTAAGGGCAGCACCGGTCCCAATATCTGGGCGCGAACCGGATGC
>JAFAHS010000443.1 GCA_019237115.1 Deltaproteobacteria bacterium | reverse complement strand
GTGGGTTGAGCGATCCGGGCTCAATCATGACCGACTTGATGCTGGACCATGTCTGCTCGAGCAGTTAGGGCTGATTGGCGAGGGCGCGCCAGAAGTTGTTCACGAAATCGGATTTCCGCGTTGTGCGGATGTCGTCGAAGATAGCCTTGACTCGCGGGCTGGCCGCAACTTCCTCATCTGTCCAGAGTTTGGCGGTGGACATTCTGATTCCTTTGGGAGATTCGGTTCATTGTAGATTGTGGGTCAGTTCTCCGCTCATAGTCTTCCCGTTTTGGAACTGCCCTCCCGGGGTACCCCCCTCCCCCTAGAATCTGTAATCCATTCATTCGGTGGGAGTTAGGGGGTATCATCACGCTACTTCATAGGCAGCATGGGAGTTACCATCATCTCCTAGCAAACAAAGCACTTATGGTCGGCCAAGTTTCCCATTTCGGGAGCAATTTTTTCCCAAAATGGAAAGGCCCGGCACGTCTCGGCCGGGCCTATTTTTGTCTCTCTATTCTTATTATAGCTGGTTCAGCGAAATTGTCGGCCACGGGTCTGGCGTGGTAGGGCAGAGAGCTGAACACGCTTAACACTCGCGTTACAAGACAGACCAGAGGCTGGTTTATAGCGAGGCGCGACGACTACAGTTCACTCAGGACCGATCTGGGCCAACTTTCGAATAGCCTCGGCGCATGTGCTCAGCCCAGTTCCTGGGCGAGTCCGATGAGAAGCCCTTCAGGTCCGCGGATGTAGCAGAGCCGATACGAGTTCTGATACCGGACTACGTCGCCCACGAGCTGTGCGCCGCGCCTGCGAAGCCTGCCAAGCGTCTCGTCGATATCGTCCACGGCGAACATGACGCGAAGGTAGCCTAGAGCGTTCACCGGGGCGTTGCGGTGATCCGCGACGACAGGTGGCGTGAGGAAGCGGGAGAGCTCGATACGGCTGTGGCCGTCTGGCGTTCGCATCATCGCAATCTCGACGCGCTGATCGGCAAGTCCGGTGACCCGCCCTGCCCATTCTCCTTCGATCGTGGCCCGCCCTTCGAGCTCGAGGCCGAGCTCTCGAAAGAAATCAACTGTCCCTCCGAGGTCATCGACGACGGTTCCTACGTTATCCATTCTTTTGAGCGCCATGCGTCGAATCTACACAATGTCGCCTCTAGTCACCAACTTCGCACTCCTCACGGTTACCTCCAACAACTGCTGAATAGGCAGAAGCTGTCATTGCTTTGAGTCACGTGACCGGCTGGATCGCTTAGAGACCGCGCTCCTCGGCAATCGTGGAACAACCTGAACGCCCGCCCAAAGCGTGGCGATCGTTTGCTCGACGACGAGAGTCTGGTCAGGCCGGTCAGGCACAACCCCCTGGATGACCATGAGCGTTGCAAGGCCGAAGATCGTGTACCACCAGGTGTGGGCTACCACTATGTCATCCTTACCTGGCAATCCTTCATCCTTGGCAACTTCGAAGAAGAGTTGTACGAAACGTTGGAACAAAGGCCTGCCAACGTCGTCGATATATTGTCCAGCGCGGATGCCGTTGCGGTTCTCCGGCCCGAAGAAGACGTTGCGGAACTGCTGTGGATGGGCAGTGCAGAACTGAATCAAGCCGCGTGAAGTCGCAAAAAGACGCTCCTTCGGTCCTGGATATTTAGCGGCAATCGCGTCGAAGTTCTGAATCAGCAGCCCGATCGTCTCCCTACTCAACTCGGCGAGAATGTGCCATTTGTCAGGGAAATGCTGATAGATCACGGCGTGCGTATAGCCGATCTCTTTAGCGATCTCGCGAAGGGTCACGGCTTCGTAGCCGCGATCGGCAAACATCTTGCTAGCAGCTGCAAGGATTTCGCCCCGCAGCCTTTCCTTGCGTTCTACCCGCCGACTTGGTGATGCGGCTGTCACTTCAATAGCGTAGTCCCTTTTGAGGATTTGTGCGACCGCTTGTTGATTTATAACCATTGGTTAAAAACCACTGATTAATTTGCAACCGATGGTTTTTATCGGGCCTCTAATCGTCAGGTCGCGCATTTGGATGGGCGGCCATATACGAGAGGAAAAGGAGGATGTGATGAAAGTTCTGGTGATTGGAGCCGCGGGCCGGAGCGGAGAGGCACTGGTAAATGAGGCGCTGGCGGCTGGGCATAAGGTGACGGCTTTCGTGCGCGGTGCCGCGCAGTACAAGAAGGCGAACGTCAGAGTTGTTGCGGGCGACGTGCTGAACGCGGCCGCGGTCGACGCCGCGGTAGCCGGACAGGATGCGGTGATCGACGCGCTGGGCGGCAAGACGCCTTGGAAAGTGACGACGATGGAAACGAGCGCGGCACACAATATCGTGGACGCGATGCGGCGCAATGGCGTGCGGCGGTTGCTGAAGATTCCGGTGGTTGGTGCGGGCGAGAGCGTCAAGAATGCCGGCTTCTTCAACGAGCACCTGCTCATGCGGACGTTTCTGCGGGGTCTGCTGGTAGACAAGGCGGGCATGGAGGCCGAGATCGAAGGCAGCAACCTGGACTGGACGCTTGTGCGGCCGCCGATGTTGACCGACGGCGAGAAGACCGGCGTCGCCAGGGTGCTGAGCACGGAGGGCGGCGAGAAGGCGCACAAGATCACGCGCGCCGATCTGGCAGCCTTCATGGTGCAGCAACTGGAAAGCGGTCGGTATGTGCGTCAGGCCGTGACAGTGACGACCACATAGGAAGGCTTCCGCGAAGATCAACCACCTCTCTCATCGAGGTGATCCGATCGGCTGCGTAAAGGCCTGTAACGATTCATGCGACAGATCACTGTGGAAACCCACGGGACTAGCAGAGTGCTAGCTGCGCAACTCACAAGCTCCGGCGTTCGCAACAGAGCATCACCTTCGTTCTAAGAAAGGATCATTTATGTCAAACTTTCCTACGCCGCTTGAAGAAGTCATTCATCACAACGTCATCAAAAACAACAAAACAGGCGGCCCGGCGCTTGATGTCGGGCAAATGAAGTTGCTCTGGAGGGCCCTGGGAGAAAACACGGGCTACACGTTCTCCATCTTCGAGAGCACGCTCGCGCCG
>JAFAHS010000357.1 GCA_019237115.1 Deltaproteobacteria bacterium | reverse complement strand
CGCTCGCGTTCCAACAGCAGCGTGACTTCCGCTTCGATGCCGAGCACCACGGCGCCGATTTCGTCGAGCAGGGCGATGGTAGCCGGCCCGATCGCCGGACGATCGAAGCGCAGGTCTTGTCCGGGCTTGGCGGACTTGGCGACCACCAGTCGCTTACCCATAAGTTGCGCGGCGCGACGCAGCGCGGCGTCGGTTCCTTCGACCGCTTCCACCGCGGCCACGGTGCCGTCACGGACGGCCACCGTCTGACCAATGTCGAACACGCCGATCTGGCGGGCCACCGCGAAGGCGAGGTCGAGATCGCGCAGCTGAGCGGCGGATGGCTCGGGACCAGCAATGCGACCCGCGCGGGCCAGAGCGTCCGGAATGAAGGGCACCGGATCGATCATCGGAATTCCTTCCGCTTCGACTTCGCCCGCGACTCCGCGCAGGACCGCGTCGTCACTGAAACGTCCGATGCGCGACAGCATGCGCAACGCGCGCGCATCGGGGGCGAACGAATCCCCCAGACGCGCCCGCGAAATTCCGCCCGCCATCGCGGCCCGGTCGACCCCGCTGCGCTTGAACACCTCGATGATGCGTTCGAGTTCGCCCACCTTTATCCAGGTCAGCTCATCGACCTCGGCGGAAAGCGCGGCCGCGGTTTCGTTCAGATGGGCGACCGCGACCACGCGAATGCCCTGGCGGCGCGCGGCTTTTGCGACCTCGAGAGGGAAGATACCGTTGCCCGCGATTAGACCGAGTTTATTCACGCTCGCGGTGGACCACTCCGCGTTCCGAGCTCGCTATGAAGTCGACGAGACGGCGGACTTCGGGAAAACCGCCCAGCTCGTCGAGGACCTTCTTGAGCGCATCCTCGCGCGCCAGCCTCGAGTAAAAAATCGTACGGGTCGCGGACTTCAGCGCTTGTATCGTCTCGGGCGCAAAGCCGCGCCGCTGAAGCCCGATTTCGTTGATGCCGACCAGCCGAGCCCGTTCCGCGCCCGCCACCATGACATAGGGCGGCACATCCTGGGCGGCGAGCGCCCCGGCCGCGAGGAAGGCATGCGCCCCGACCCTGGAGAACTGGTGCACCGCGGCCATCGCACTGAGGTTAGCGCACTCTTCGACCACGCAATGGCCACCGAGCTGGGCGCCGTTGGTCAGGATGACATCGTCGCCGATGCGGCAATTGTGCGCGATGTGCACGTAGTTCATCACCAGCACGCGATTGCCCAACTTGGTCAGCATCCCGCCGCCTTCGGTGCCGCGGTGGATGCTGGCGAATTCGCGGATGCGGCATTCGTCACCGATTTCCAGGCGCGACGGTTCGCCCTTGTATTTCAGATCCTGGGAATCTTCGCCCACCGAGGCGAATTGAAAGACCCTGGTCCGAGCGCCGATAGTGGTGTTGCGCGCTACCACCGCGCAGGGGCCGATCCAGCTGTCCCGGCCGATTTTTACGTGCGGACCGATTACCGCGCCCGCGCCGACTTGAACGCTGGTATCGAGCTCGGCGCTTTTGTCGATCGTGGCCGCGGGATGAATACTGCCGGCTATCGGTCTTTCTCCTCGACTTCCATCGCGGACAATTCCGCTTCGGCGACAAGCTCGCCATCGACGTGCGCCTGCCCCGACATCTTCCACAGGGGACGATGAATTTTAACCGCCTTGACCTCGATCTTAACCTGGTCGCCGGGGACTACCTGGCGGCGGAAGCGGACCTTGTCGAGGCCGGCCAGCATGAACAGGCTCTTGCGGTCCGGACCCAGGTGACCGAGCGTGATAAACGCCCCCGCCTGGGCCATCGCTTCTACCAGCAGTACGCCGGGCATCACCGGGCGCCCGGGGAAATGTCCCTGGAAGAAGGGCTCGTTGAAGGTGACGTTCTTGATCGCGACCACCCGGTCTTTTTCAAGCTCGAGCACACGGTCGACGAGCAGGAAAGGATACCGATGCGGCAGCATCCCCAGCACCCGGTCGAGTTGGGCAACCTTGTCTTGAGCCACAGTGGTTCTAAGCCTTGCGGCGAGCGCTACTACCTTGAGATGGTGGAGCGTTTGGCGGCGGCCGAACCGAACTCGCTCGAGGCGGGCGCGGCGGCCGATGGCGGCGGCTCGTAACGGGCGGTGGCACCTTCACCCAGCGAACCGATCTGGGCATGTGAACTATTGTAGGAGCGGATGACCTGATCGGTAATGTCGAGGTTGGAAGCACCCCACAGAATCGATCCTTTTTCCAGCACCATTGTATAACCGCTCTGCTCACCAATGTTGCGGATGATAATTCCCAGGTCGTGCAGAATTTTACCGGTCACTTCATTGTCCTGGCGCTGGAGGTCGTCGCGCGCATCCTTCAGGTTACGGTCGAGGTCCTTGGCCTTCTTGATGTACTCGTCCTGAAGGTTCTGGCGCTGGTCGGGTTGCATCAGCATCCCTTTCTTTTCGATCTCGTCCTTCAGCCCTTGAACTTCGTTTTGCTCGCGCTGCAGCCTGGAATCGAGCGACTGGATCTTGTTCTGAAATTCGTTTTTCGCGCGCTTGCCCGCATCACACTCGTTAAGCGCTCGCTGCACATCGACGTATGCCAGCCTTACCTGCGCGTGGGCCGGCGCCGATACGGCCAAGACGGCCATCAGTAGGGCGCCGAGGGTTAACCATTGCCTCATCTCGCTTCGAATCCTCCCGTTACGATCCGTGCCCTCGGCCAAGCTGGATTGGCAGGGTCGCGAATTGCCGATGCGAACATTAAAGCGGGTTTTGGGTATGCGGCGCTAGAGCCAACCGCGACCGAAAATGGCCGAATACTCCATCCGAAAAATCACTCCGATTCGATCGATCCGCGCTGCTCCGGTTCACCCTTTGCGGTCGGCGGTTTGGACTAGAGCGGAGCGCCGGAGCCGACTTCGAAAACCGTGCTCTTGTCGGCCGGACGCGGATTGATCGGTCGGGCGATATCGAGACTCAGGGGACCGAAGGGCGACTTCCAGCGGACTCCGAATCCGTAGGAGGCCTGCAGGCTCTCCGGATTCATGCTCTGCTGCAAGGTGTAGGATTGGCCCGCATCGCTGAAGACCACGCCGCGAATCCCCAAGCCCGTGAGAATCGGGAAGGTGATCTCATTGCTCAGGATCAACATTTTGCTGCCGCCGATGTTCTGCACGCTGATGGGCTGGCCGGCCGAGTTAAACAGAGTGACCAGAGGTCCCAGCGAATAGAGCTGATAGCCGCGCACATCATAAGCGCCCGCGACGCCGCCCGGGAAGAAGCGTTCGTAGAGGGGCAGGTTTCCCGCGCTTCCGGTGCTCAAATTGGTGCCGATGCCGAAGGTCACCCCCTGCGACACCACCCAGGTTCCCCAGGTGGGACTCTTCAGAAAGGAATAGAAGTAGCGAGCGTGCGCCACCGCCTTTAAGAACTTGTTTCCGCCGCCGAGTCCTCCAGCCTGGGTGTGCAGACTGAGCACGGTACCCGAACGCGGATCAAGCCGGTCGTCTACCGTGAAGCGCTGGATGCTCGGCAGGAATTCGGAGGTTTGTGTGTAGCCCTTGTATTTCAAGATTTGATAGGTGGTCAGCGTATTGAGACCGGTGATGCCGACGCTCTCGAACGTGTAGCCGAGTCCCGCGCTCACGTCCTTGAGCGAGAACGGCCCCAGTTTTTTGAATCCCAGCTCGGTTAGCGGGTAGGTGGTATTGAGTGTGAACCCGGCCGCGGACTGGTTGAAACTGAGCAGGTAGGACTTGGTATCGAACAGTTGCATGCCCACGCTCAACGGTATGTCCAGAAACCAGGGTTCGATGTAGCTGATCGAAAAGTTCTGGAACAAAAAACCCACCTGGGCGTTCAACATCACCGACTCGCCGCCACCGAACAGGTTGCTGTTGCCCAGCGTGAAATTGCCGAACACCGACGAATAGCTGTCGAAACCACCGGCGACCTGCAGGGCAGCGGTGTTGCGTTCCGCGACGTTCACGTCCAGGTTGACCTTGTCCGGCTGGGTCGCCGGTTCGGTGGTGATGCGAACCTCGTTGAAGAAACCGAGGCGGTCCAAGCGGACCTTTGATTCGCGGATTGCCTCGGCGGAATAGGGCTCCTGCTCCTGAATCTGCATCTCGCGGCGGATTACCTTGTCGGAGGTCCTGGTATTGCCGCTGATGATGATTCGGTTGATCAAAACCTCGTGGCCGGGAGTGATGTAGAAGGTGACGTTGATTCGACGCTGTTGCGGCTCGAGCCTGGTCTTGGGGTCCACGTTGACGAACGCGTAGCCGCGGTTGGAATAGAAGTCCGACAGCACCAGCACGTTGTGCTGCATCGCGGCACCTTCAAAACGCTGACCTGGTTTGATGGTCAACAGGGAGGTCAACTCGCGGCGCGGGAACCGGAGGTTGCCTGCGATGGTGATGCGGCCGAAGCGATAAGCCTCGCCCTCGTCGATCGCGATCAGGATGGTAATCGAGTTGCCGGTCCGCGTGATTTGCGGCTGCGAGACCTGAACATTCAGGAAGCCGTTGTCGTAGTAGAAGGCGCTGATGTGATCGATGTCTTCCTGCAACTTCTTCTTGTCCAGCGCGCCGGTACCGAGAACCCAGCTCAAGTAGTTGTGCGGGCTGGTTTCCATTACTCCGCGTAATTGCCCGCTCGAGAATGACTTGTTCCCGGTGAACTCGATCTTGCTGATCTGAACCTTCGGCCCTTCGTCCACATCGAACACCGCGATGACCGTGTTGTCGGGCTCCAGGACCGTGCGGAAGTTGACCTTGGCGTCCAGGTAACCCTTGTCTTCGTAGACCGAGGTGATGCCGTTGATCGATTCCTTGACCCGCGTGGGATCGAGAATGGCGCCCGGATGAACCTTCACCGCGGCAACGATCTTGTCGTCGGTGGAGCGGATGGCCTTCATACCGCTGAAGCGAACATCGGTGACCTGAGGACGCTCCTTGACGATATAAACCAGGACGGTCTTGCCGCCGATGGTGCGAATGTCGGCATGGACATCGTCAAAGAAGCCCATTTTGTAGATGGCCTTGACGTCCTGGTTTACAACGTCCTGGTCATATGGCTGTCCCGCCTGTTGCGTAATGTGAATGCGGATGGCGTCGGTTTCGACGCGCTGATTCCCTTCGATCTGGATCTCGTTTATGAGTTGCCCCTGCGCCAGCGCCACCCGGGCCGCAACCAGCCACGCCGCCGTCAGCGCCAACGCGAGACAGCCCAGCACGCGTGCAGCGCGAGACTTGCATTTTGCAGAAGGCACTTAGAGGGCCCCAAGAAAGAGCGCGGACCACCGTAACGAATCGGGTTTGGTAAGTAAACCAAAACCCCGCGCGGAAACCGTCGCGCGTGTGATGAAGAATGCGGGTGATTTAGCAAAGCGCAAGTTATGCAGCGCGAACAGCCAACCCGACCTCCGATCCGCTTGCTGGTCCGAGACCAGAAACCAGGGGAGCGTCGCAAGCCGAGCGGTCGGATTCAAAACTTTCGACAAAACATTCATCCTTGGGTAGCGCCGGCTCGTCGCCGGCGACTTCCAGGAGTCTGGCGCGCGTCAAGAAGGCCGCCGCTGCCTTCGACGCGCTTGGTCTGCTCACGAGCGGCTCGGACGCAACTACGTACGAGTGGTGGGTGATGGGCGGTCCGCCGCCGGCAAATTGATCACGGGCCCTGGCGCTCGTCATAGAGCTTACCGTCGTGTAGACGGAGGGCGCGGCTCATCCGTTTCATCAGGCGCTCGTTGTGGGTCGCGACTACCAAAGTAATTCCCAGGTCGCGGTTCAAAACGTGGAACAGCTCGTGCACTTCATCGGCGGTGTGCGGATCGAGGTTTCCAGTCGGTTCATCCGCCAGCACCAGGCGCGGATGGAGCACGACCGCGCGCGCGACCGCGACCCGCTGCTGCTCGCCCCCGGAAAGCTCGGCAGGTCGGCGGTGGAGCTTATCGCCCAGCCCCACGAATTCAAGCACTTCCTTGGCACGTACACGCGCCTGTGGGTCGGGCATTCGCGCGATCAGAGCCGGCATCATGGTGTTCTCCAGAGCGTCGAAGTCGGCGAGCAGGTAGTGAAACTGAAACACAAAGCCCAACCTGCGGTTGCGAAACTCGGCCAACGCGACCGGATCCAACGCAAACAGGTCCTGCCCCTCAAAGAACACCTTGCCTGCGGTGGGAGTTTCCATGCTGCCCAGCACGTATAGCAGCGTGGATTTGCCCACGCCGGATTGTCCCACGATCGCGATTTCCTCGCCCGCAGGAACGGTGAGGTCGAGATCGCGCAAGACATGAATTTCTCGACCCGCGTCGTGGAAATCCTTGACGATACCGCGCGCCTCGATCAGCGGCTTGTTGCCCGCCGGCTGCACCGCGCGGGCGGCGGCAGAGCCGTCATTCATAGCGAATGACCTCGACCGGCGAGAGCGATCGCGCATGAAGCGCCGGGTACAGAGCGGCTGCGACACACAGCGCGATCGCCGCGGCCGCGACCGCGATAAAATTCAGCGAATACAGCCGCACCGGCACGGCACTCACCATGAACAGATCGGGCGGAAGATGGATCAAGTGATAGGTGCCGATTGCCCACGAGACTACGAATCCCGTTCCTACCCCTAGTACTGTGCCTATCACTCCAAGCGCGGCGCCCTGACACAGGAATATCGCGGCGATCGAACCCGCCCGCGCGCCCATCGCGCGAAGAATCGCAATCTCTTTGCGGCGTTCCATCACAACCATGACCAGCGTGGCGATGATGTTGAAGGCCGCCACCAGCACGATCAGCAGCAGCACCAGGAAATAGACGAATTTCTCGAGCTGCAGGGCCGCGAACAGCGCCGCGTTGGTGTGGGTCCAATCGGAAACCTTGTAGTCAGGTCCGGCGACGCGCCGGATGCGGTCGGCGATCGCGGGCGCATCGAACATGTTGTGGAGGCGGAATTCGAGGCCGGTCTGGAGTTGCGGATCGTCGGCCAAGAGCGCGCGTCCGCTTTTCAGCGACACGAAGATGAGCGCCGAATCGAACTCGAACCAACCGGAGTGGAAATATCCGGTGACCACGAAGCGGCGCAGCCGCGGCGCACCCATTCCTCCGGCCAGGCTGGCCGGGGAAATGATTGTCACCGGGTCACCGATCTGAAGCCCGAGCTCCAGGGCCAGCGACCGGCCGACGATGGCTCCGGGCAGATCGACCTCGCGCCTTTGCCCACGATCGATGATGGTGATTTTTTGATTGGTGTCGAGCGACTCGACCTCGCCCTGCTCCAGGGTCCTTTGTAGTTGCGTGAGGACCGGATTGTCGCGGGCGACGACACCTCGCAGCACGCCGCCTTCCACGTAACCGGGCGCGCCTGAAGGAGTGCTCGATACCGCCATGACCTGGGACGAAACGTAGGGCGATGATGCAACGATGCCGCCAACCGCCGAGACTTTTCGCTGCAGCTCGGCAGGAGCCCAGACGGCCCCATCGACGCGCTCAAGGGTAATTTCTGGCGTGAAAGAAAGTAACCGGCCGCGCAGATCCTCCTGGAAGCCGCTCATAACCGAAAGCGCCACGGTCAAAGCCAGCGTGCCGATTGCCACTCCACCCAGGGAGATCATGGCGATGGTAGACACGAAGCGTTCGCGGCGGCGGGCACGCAGGTAGCGGAGTCCTATCAGGTATTCGAAGCGCATCGTGTTCCCGGCGCAGACTATGCTACCACGACGGGTTCGCGGTTTTTCGCAGAACTTGGAAAGGGGTACCGAGCATAGGTGGGGTGGGTTCCCAATAGTCGCCGAGGGTCGGGCCTTTTGCAACGGTCCTTCCGTCCGGTCGAAGGTTTTCCACCTGGCTGATGGGGGGATCCGGTCGGAGCGGATCGACGCAAGGTTTCGGGCCAAAAAGCCTGAACACGACCGTGGCGACAGTCTGAATCTCTTCCGGGAACGCGGAGGCTTCCGAACTCAACCGTCGCGGTGCGGGCCGGACTTTTCTGCAATGATTCGTTCACAACTGCGTCTTTGATAATGGGATGGGCGTGCGGTTTGAAGGTTGCACTTCGAGAGTGGGGTACCATATGCTCTGTCGCGAGTCGGGGGACTAATTTCGGAGGTGTTTCGGATGGACCGCTATCGTGCGGCAGCTTTGCTGTTTGCCGCAGCGCTCCTGGTCTGCACCGCCGCTCGGACCATCCGCGCGGAGGACGACCCACCCATCCCACAGGACCAGATCACGATGAATTTCCAGAACGTGGACATCCCCGTGCTGGCCAAATTCATCAGTGAAATTACCGGCAAGAACTTCATCATCGATGAGAGCGTGCGCGGCAAGGTAACGATTATCTCGCCGACCAAAGTGACACCGGAAGAAGCGTACCAGGCGTTTCAGTCCGCGCTGCAAATCAAAGGCTTCACCACCGTCCAAACCGGCAAGACCATCAAGATCATTCCCTCCCGCAACGTGCGCTCGGACGCGCCGCTGACCGAATCGCAGCTGCCCGCCGAATCCCGCGGCGACGAATACGTCACCCGGATGATCAAGCTGAAGAACGTCGACGCATCGTCACTGGTGACGGTGGTCCAGCCGATGATTTCGCACGACGGGTTGGTGGCCGCCTACCCGGAAGACAACACGCTCATCATCACCGACGACGCGTATAACGTCGAACGGCTACTCAAGATAATCGGCAGCCTGGATATCCAGGGAATGCAGAAGAACGTGGCCGTTATCCCGCTCAAGCTGGCGTTCGCGGGCGAGCTGGCTCCCGAGATCGAGCAGATCATGGGTGCACGCGAAAATCAGCAGGGTGGCCAGCGACCCGGGGTTGGGGTAGTAGCGCCGGCGGCGACCAGCAGCGGGACCGCATTCAAAATCATTCCCGATGAGCGGACCAACTCGCTGATCGTGCTGGCTGGGCCGCTTCAGATGAATCAGATTCAGGACATCGTGGCCAAGCTGGATATCCAGCCACCCAACGCGACTTCGCGGATTCACGTCTATCGGCTCAAGAACGCGCAAGCGCTCGAAATGCTGCAGGTATTGAGCAACCTGCTCGGCGGTGGCGGCTCACCGACCACCCTTTCGCCCACCACCGGCAAAGGATCATTGGGCCGCGGCAGCGCGCTTGGGATGTTCAATGGTCTCGGCAGCGGCATGGCTGGTGGTGGTGGCTATGGCGGCGGTTACGGCGGCGGCTACGGAAGCAGCGGTTACGGCGGCCTCGGTGGTGGGATTATGGGTTCGTCGTTGGGCGGCGGCGGCTTCGGCGGCGGAATGGGTGGTATGGGCGGCGGAGGAATTGGTGGCGGGATGGGCATGATGCGTGGCGCCGGCGGCTCGTTTGGCTCCAGCGGAGCCACGATGAGTGCCTCTTCGGGTGGAGGCGCTACCGGTCCGGGCGGCAGAAACCCCGACTTCGTGAGTCCTGTGAACGTAACCGCCGACCCGGCGACCAACGCCCTGGTGGTGAGTGCGGCGCCGCAGGACTGGCAGACCCTGAAACAGATCATCGACGAACTCGACGTTCCGCGCACGCAGATTTTCGTGCAGGCGATCATCGTCGAAGTCTCGGCGGAGCGCACCAAAGATATCGGCGTCGAATTTCAGGCGTCGACCAACATCAGTGGCAGCACGCTCGGTATCGGCCAACTTAACTTCGGGAACCTACAGACCGCGCTCGGCAACCCCCTCGGACTGACCGGGCTCGGGATCGGTCTGGCCTCCGGCAGCATGTGCAGCATTCCGCAGACCGTTGCGGGGGCAGTTGCGGGGGCGACAACCGGCACCACCACAACCAGCAGCACCATTCAGGTTCCATGCGACGTGGCACTCATGACTGCGCTGGAAACCGACACGCATGCGAACGTCCTTTCCGCGCCGACCTTGCTGACCGCGGACAATGAAGAAGCGATGATTATCGTCGGACAGAACCTGCCCTTCGTCGGCTCCGCGGCCGCCAATGCAGGTCTGCCCGGCCAGATCTTCAATTCGGTCGATCGGCAGAACGTCGGCATCACGCTCGACATGGTGCCGCAGGTCTCTGAGGGCGACTACGTCAAGCTTGACCTGTATGAAGAAGTATCCAACGTGCTCAATGGTACCCAAAACAATGCGCTGGGACCCACCACCACCATCCGTTCCGCATCGACCGAAGTATTCGTACAGAACCATCGCACGGCTGTAATTGGCGGCCTGCTCTCCAGCCAGGACACGATTCAAAACCAAGGCGTGCCCTACATCTCGAATATTCCGGTGCTGGGGAATTTGTTCAGCAACAAGTCGTCGGACCGACAGAAGCTCAATCTCCTGGTGTTCCTGACGCCGCATGTGGTCCGCACCCACGCGCAGTTGCGTGCGCTGGCGTTGGACGAGCGGCAGAGATTCATCAATTCGCTGGGCCGCAGAGAAATGCACGACATGCCGGCCTCGCAGATTCACGAGCTGTACAAGCCAAGCTTCTCGATTTCGGTACCGCCGGAGGCCGACCTGGGAGGTACCACGGAGGCGCCCGGGGTTCCGCGCTCTTCAGCCCCACCGCTGGCCGCGCCGCCACCTGCTAGCGGCGAGACGCCCTTTAACACCGAGGAAATTGGACCGAACAGTATGAATGCGCCCGCGACCGGGTCGGTCGCCGGTTCCGGAGTGCCCGGAGTGCCGGTCTCGACGTCGGGTTCGGCGGCCGCTGGCGGCAGCACACTCGGTGTGACCCGGGCGACAGTCGCTCCCGCGGCACCTTGAGGAGCAGAGGTGATTTGCTGACAAATGCGGCGCGCGGTTTTCGGCAGGCTGGTGATGGAGTTTCTCCGCGGCTCGCTTACACTGAGAGTTGGTCCCGGAGGGGAGCACTAAGGCAGGGGCGGGTATCTCTTCCCAAGAAGTGTTGAGAACGGGTCTTTCTTGCAGCGACCGGTCCTCGGTCACTCAACTCGCGACCCGGCTCGCACAGCGTTGCATTCCCGGCCGATGGCGCGACAGATAGGCGGGGTCCAGGCGAGAATCGAGTATGCCGGCATCGCTGCCGGCATCGCCGCATTGCGCACCCTGCCACTGCAACGTGCCTTCAAATTGGGCGAACGGCTCGGTGCGATGGCGATGAAGATCGATCGGCCGAATCGGCCAATCGCGATGAAAAACCTGGAAATCGCGTTCCCCGAGCTTTCGCGCGAGGAGCGGCTCAGGATTATCCGCGGCATGTATCGCAACTGGGGCCGGATGCTTGGCGAGTGGGCGCATATGGGAAAGCTCGACCGGTCCAATATCGAGCGCTTCGCCGTGTACGAGGGCAAGGAGTATTGGGACGAAGCCGAGAAAATGTCGAACGGTCGGGGCGGACTGGTGTTGACTGCCCACTTCGGCAATTTTGAGCTGCTGCCACTGGCGCACTCGATCTACGGTTATCGGATCGCGGTGGTGCACCGGCCGCTGCGAAACCCGTTGATCGATAAAGCGGTGCGGGAAGCGCGAGTTCGATCGGGCAATCAGATCATCACGCGCAAGGGCGGCGGAATGGAGATGATGCGGATGCTGCGGCAGAACTGGCACGTCGGCGTCCCGCTCGACCTCGACGTGCGCAAAGGGGTGTTTGTCGACTTTTTCGGGAAGCTCGCGTCAACCAGTGATGGAGTGGCGCGCCTGGCCCGCGCCAGCGGAGCGCCGGTGGTGCCGTGTTTCATCGTGCGCGAAGGCGACACCACGCGTCACAAGATCCAGATCCAGCCGCCCGTGGAAATCGTCAAGAGCAAGGATGCCGAAGCCGACCATCGCGAGAACACACAGCGTTTCGCGAAGGCCATCGAAAGAGCTATCCGCGAGCATCCGGACCACTGGAACTGGATTCATCGCCGATGGAAGACCCGGCCCCCGGGTGAAGCGCGCTTCTATTGACCCAACTGCCAAAAGCGCAAAACCCCCGGGATCGGGGAAAAGCAAGTGCGGGCGAGTTGTATAAGGCGTACGACTCGCGCAACCGTCGATCATAGACTGGAAGCGTCGTCGATGAAGCCACTCGCCCGCCGCCCAACCAGCCTCGGACCCGGAGCCGTCCAGGTATGACGACCGACCCGGAAGCCGGCTTCGGCCAGAATCCCTCAATCTTGACTCCACTTGGAGTGGCGCGCTAGTCGGACAGCATCATCTTTCCAGAGAGTGGGTCGCATGGATTTGCAACAGATCCGCAGCGTGAGAGGGCTCCGCGCAAAGCTCGACCATCCGGTAATCGACGGTGACGGCCACCTGATCGAAGCGGCGCCCTTGTTCAACGACTACCTGCGCCAGGTGGGCGGCGACCGGCTGGTGGAGCGCTACCATCACGAACTCCGCGAGCATCCCACGGCGGCGCGCGCCAACCGCGCCCAGGGGGAGATGCGCGGAGCGTGGTGGGGGGTCGGTAACAACGCTTACGAACTAGCCACCGTCATGGCGCCGCGGCTTCTGCATCGGCGACTCGAGGAGATCGGGATCGATTTCGCAATCATGTATCCGACTCTCGGGCTGGCGCTGCCCACCATCTTTGACGCCGACGTGCGCCGCGCCGCCTGCCGCGCGATCAACACGATGAATGCGGAAATTTGCGGGCCCTTTCGCGATCGGATAGCGCCGGCCGCCGTGATTCCGATGCACACGCCGGAGGAGGCCCTCGCAGAGCTGGAAAATGCGGCGGGTCTCGGGCTTCGAGCGGTGATGATTCCCCCCGGGGTGGCGCGGCCGATTCCGGCGCTGGAGCATGAAGCGCCCAGCGCCTTTCCGTACGCCGCGTACTTTGACAGCTACGGCGTCGACAGCTTTAATGACTACGACCCGGTGTGGCGCAAATTCGCCGAACTCAAGTTTGCGATCACCTCCCATGGCGCGGTGGGATTGCGCTACCTGCCGCTGGGACGGCGGTCGCCCTCGAACTACATGTTCAACCACATCGGCGGGCATGGCTATCAGCAGGGGGAATTCTGCCGATCGCTGGTCTTCGGCGGAGTGCCGACGCGATTTCCGGAACTCGCGTTCGGATTTCTCGAATGCGGTGCGGGATGGGCCGTCGACCTCCTCCATTCGCTCGAAGAACACTGGGAAAAACGCAATCTCGAGGGCCTCAAAAACTACGACCCCGCGCTGCTGGATCGCACGCGCCTCCACGAACTGCTGCGCGAGTACGGTGGCCCCGGGTTCGTAAACGCGGAACGCGCAGGCGGAATGTCGCGCGCCTACGAAGAGGGAATTGCACGGCACGATCGAGCTGTGAACCGCACCGAGTGGGCGCAATCGGGCGTGTACGATGAAGACGGATTCGCCCGAATTTTCCAAAACTTTTTCTTCGGATGCGAAGCCGACGATCCCAGCGTCTTTCGTGCGCTTGATGCGCGCGCGAATCCCAAGCGAACGCGCCTCAAGCCGGTGTTCAGCTCGGATATCGGTCACTGGGACGTTCCCGATATCAAGACGGTCCTGCTGGAGAGCCACAAGCTGGTGGACAACGGTTTGCTGAAAGACAGCGACTATCGCGACTTCGTCTTTACCTATCCGGCGCAGCTTCATCTCAAAGCGAATCCGGACTTCTTTGCCGGTACCGCCGTGGAAAGTGCGACGGCGCGCCTGACGCGCGCACAGTGACAACGCAGGTGAAATCATGAACGGAGCCGAAAGCCTGATTCGTACCGCGGCCGCGGCGGGAGTCGAAGTATGCTTCGCCAATCCTGGCACCACCGAGATGCCGCTGGTCGCAGCCCTCGACGCGGCCGACGGCATGCGCGCGGTACTCGGACTGTTTGAAGGGGTCTGCACGGGAGCCGCGGATGGTTACGCACGGATGAGCGGCAAGCCGGCGCTTACCCTTCTGCATCTTGGCCCAGGCTTTGCCAACGGCATCGCAAACTTGCACAATGCGCGCCGCGCGCGATCACCAGTCGTCAACCTGATCGGTGACCATGCGACCTGGCATGCCGCGGCCGACGCGCCACTGGCCTCGGACATTCATTCGCTCGCCCGGCCGGTGTCTGGTTGGATTCGCAGCGTTCAATCCGCGAAAACCGCGGCCCGCGACACCGCCGAAGCGATTGCGGCTGCGGGTGCGTTCCCGGGGCAGATCGCGACGCTGATCGTTCCCTCCGATTGCCAGTGGGATCCGGCCGACGCACCGGCGCGACCGGCTCCTCTCGCAGGGCTGGCGAAAGTTGGCGACGCCGCCGTGAAACAGGCAGCAGAAGCCTTGGGCGCGGGGCCCGGCGCAGGATTGCTCCTGGGCGCCGCCGCGCTGAGTGAGAGGGGACTCAGCGTGGTCGCGCGAATTGCGGCGAAAACGCAATGCCGACTAATCTGTGAGACCTTTCCCGCGCGAGTCGAGCGAGGCGCGGGGATGCCCGCGCTTGAACGGCTGCCTTACTTTCCAGAGCAGGCCATCGAAGCACTGACCCCCCTGCAAACCATCGTGCTTGCCGGTGCAAGAAGCCCAGTCGCCTTTTTCGGCTACCCGAAAATGCCCTCCAGCCTGGTACCAGAAGGGCGCAAAGTTGTGGCGCTGGCCGAGCACGGCAACGATGCCCTCGCCGCCCTGGAAGCGTTGGCCGAAGCCATCGGCGCGCCGCGCGCAGTTTCGCTTCCTGCAAAGGCCACGAGGCCCGGGCGGCCTTCCGGCAAACTGAACGCCGCGACCGTGGGCGCGGCGCTGGCGGCGTTCATTCCCGAAAATGCGATCGTCATGGATGAAGCCGCGACTACCGGACTGCCCTTTTTCGCGGCATCGTCGAACGCACCGCGACATAGCTACTTGGCGCTGACCGGTGGGGCCATAGGGCAGGGATTGCCGTGCGCGACCGGAGCCGCGGTGGCGTGTCCGGATCGCCGGGTGATTGCGTTCCAGGCGGACGGGAGCGGGATGTACACCCAGCAAGCATTCTGGACGCAGGCGCGCGAACAGCTCAACGTCACCACGCTGCTGTGCAACAATCACAGCTATCGCATTCTGCAGGTAGAACTTGCGCGCGCCGGGGTGACCGAGCCTGGCCGCAAAGCAAAGTCACTCACCGAGCTTTCGAATCCGGATATCGATTGGACGCGGCTTGCACGCTCGATGGGGATACCAGGGGTGCGCGTGGAAGAAGCAGAGTCGCTGTGCAAGGAGCTGGAGCGCGCGCTGGCAACGCCCGGCCCGAGTATCATAGAGCTGATGCTCTGACAGCGAGTCCGACTGCCGAGGCCGAGGTCGCATTCTAGCCAGAGGCCTTGGTGGGTTGGGGGGTGAGGGTTGATTTCCGGTCCAGCTCCTTAAGCGTCGCCGGGAGCTCCCTGATGGTGTTGATCCAGTGGGTGTGGTCGACGCGGGCGCCGACCGCGATGAAATGGGTGCCCGCCTTGAGTGCTGCCTGGCAATCGATAGGGCTGTCGCCGACGTACACGCTGCGCTCGGGCGCAGTTCCCGCCCGCTCAATGCAAAGCTTAAGGACGTCGGGAGCCGGTTTCGGCGCCACGCCATCGAGCACACTGGCGATGGCATCGAAAACACCCTCGAGCTTAAGGTGTTCCACCAGCTTGGGTACGGTTTGGGATCGATTGGTCGCCAGGCCCAACCGGTACCGGGTGCGTAACTGCATCATGAACGGGCGCAACTCCAGAGGCGGCCTGAGCATCTGGAAAAACACCGAGCCATCGAGTGAGCGTGCGACGGCTCGCATCGCTTCCAGCTTCGCCTGGTCGCCGTGGGCGCGCGCGATAAACATCTCGTCGGCGGCATAGGAGATTGACCTGGTCTCCTCTGCCGCGTCCAGGGCCCGCTCTCCAACCTGTCGAAAGATCGCATTGTAGTAGGCAATGTTCGATTCGATCGAATCGAACAGGACGCCATCGGCGTCAAAGATTACGAGCTCGATCATTCAGGGCCTTATTGTGGATGCCGGGAAGAAACGATTCTAGCGCGCGCCGTGCTTGCGCGACCCGCGTTCGGGGCGACGGGCGGGATGTGAGGCGCGGCGCGGTACCGCGAGCATATCCCGTGCGCTGACATTCTCGCCGCAGCTTGGGCAGACAAACGCGGGAGTCGCCTTCGCACCGCATCCGCGATGAACCAGAGTCAGCGGGGGGCCCTTGTCGCCACATAACCAGGTATCGCCCCAGCGCAGCATCGCCACCATAACCGGGTAAAGGTCGATGCCCTTCTTGGTGAGCCGGTATTCGACCCGGGAATGTTCGTCCTCACCCTCCGCGCGCTCCAGGATGTCGTTACCGACCAGCGCGCGCAGACGGGCGGCGAGGATATTGCGGGCGATTCCGGTGTTGCGCTGAAAATCGTCGAAGCGGCGACGACCCAGGAACGCCTCACGCAAAATCAGCATCGTCCAGCGCTCACCAATAACCGAAAGGGTGCGCGCTACCGAGCAATTTGCCTCACTGACGGAACGCCATCGCATCGATCTCCAGATTCCCCCGAGCGTGATTCGCGCATTCGCACTGTCCCCACAGTGGCGCCGTGCCGCGTTCTTTATAGTCTCATTTTGAAACCCACCGCGCCAGCCGACAGCAACTGAACCATGACGGCTGCTGAATGCGGCCCGGTGGGGACGGGTGGGGAAGGGACCATCCGTGACAAGGTACGGAAACAATGCTTTTACCAGCCGGTTCGATGCGCAGCGACCTCGAGGTCATGGAAAATGCCGGACGCGGGGCTGCCCCGACTATCGTCAGGAGATGTTTTGCACCACGAGCACCTCGGACCTACGGGAAGAATCGCGTGGCTCGATTCGAGACCAACCTCGGCGATATTTTCAAGACCGCGAATCAGTTGCAAAACGCAACTATTAGTGCCCGCGCTCCCGATTCATCTCGCCGCTTAAGAACATCTGATGAACCCTGGCGCGAAACTGCGTTCGCCGTTGGGTTTCGATGGGGCCGCGCTTTAGTGCGCAGGTTTCACAGCGCCGAACCATCGCCGTTGGTCATCGCATTGTGCGAGGAAACAGGTCCTGGGTCGGCGGAAACTCGCGGTCATTTCGCAGTCGCAATCGTGGCAGGAAGATTGCTCGTGCGTAGCGGCTTTTTCGTCGCACAGGAGGAGGAAATATGAGCCTCACGAGCATTCGGAGAAACGAGCGAGCGGTGGGGGTCGCCTGCGCGCTCGCGCTTGCCGCCGCGATTGCACTGTCGATCGCGTCTGGCCTTGCACACGCCGAGGTAAGGCCGGGCGACATGATCACTGCCGATAACGCGGCCAAGGTCAAGGACCTGGTTTCGCCGGGAGTCTACTACAAGGTGTTGGCCGGAATGTCGATGAAGATTGTTCCGTCCTCGCGGCTCGATTGGCCGCCGCCGTACAAGGACGCGACCGAAAAATATTCGGCGCAAGTGCGTCTCAGCAAGGACAATCGCACCTTAATAGGCTATGTGGGCGGCCAGCCCTTCCCGCTGATCGATCCCAACGACCCGTCGGTGGCTACCAAGATCATGTGGAACAACGTGTTTCGGCCTCTGCTCACCGACGATTACGATCTCCGCTTCTACGACTGCGACAGCCTGTATGGCGGCCGCAACCATTCATTTTCCCCGATCCAGTACTACCAGATAGGTCACTACGCCGGTTACGACCTGGTCGGCCGGGTGGAAGTTGAACCGATTCCAACCGACCCCGATTTCAGGAAAACGGGGCGGCTCTGGCTTTTCGGGCTTTACCCGGTACTCGCGCCAGCCACCGAGCGTGGCGACGGTTTCATACGCTATCGCTACGCGGATCCGAATCGTGGCGACGACGACTGGTCGTGGACCCACGGGACCCGACGCGTGCGGCGGCTCGACGAAAACATGATGAGCACGGCGGCCGGTCCGACCGCGTGGAATCCGGACCACTATTCCGGTTTCAACGCCAAGACCGAGGAGTATGACTATCGTTTTCTGGGCGACAAGGAGATGCTCGCCGTGGTGCACGCCGAGCATTCTCCCGAGGTGCGTTGTGCGACGGATGGCGGTGCGAGCGCGTGCCCCGAAGCCTGGGAGATGCGCCATATCTATGTAGTCGAGGCGACCCCACGCCGCGATAAAATTGCCGGTGCCCTTCAGGGAAAGACCCTGGTCTACATGGACTCGGAATCATGGTTCGAACCTTATATCGACGAATACGACCAGCGCGGCCAGCTCTGGTACAACCACATCTGGTGGATGACCTATCGCGACCGGCCGGTGCCTGACGCCAAGGTCGCCATCTATCCGTTCAGGCGCGAATTCGAAGTGGGCGCGGTTTCCACCGACGTTCAATCGGGGTTCGCGACCATGTGCTACCTGCCCGGCTTGAGCACGCCGGAGCGGGAGTGCTGGTACATCAATATGGGCGCGGTCGATCGAGAATTCTTTACCACGCAATCGATGGTGAAAGCGGCTCCCTGACCCCAACGCGGCCTCCCAAGCGGGCGGTTCCGCCAAACGCACCGGCGGAACCGCCCACCGCGTGTCTGCGAGTCTCGATTTTCCCGTGTAACTTTATCCAAGCTCTGCGTCGCAGTTGCATTTTGCAACTTAGGGCGCAACGATGTAGGGGAGCCGCACGCTGGATCCGCAAAAGGAAACCGACCATGCCCAACTACACGTCTATTCTTTTTGAAGTGCGCGACGCGGTCGCGCGGGTTGCGCTCAACCGGCCGCAGGCCGCCAATTCGCTGAACTCCGTGATCTCCGCAGAGCTGATGGATGCCTTTCTCCGCTGCGAAGAGGATTCCGCGATTCGCGCGGTCATAGTCACCGGTACGGGGCGTTTTTTCTGCGCGGGCGCGGACCTGAAAGGTTTTTATTCACAAGCAAGCGAACTCAAGAGCCGCGTATCGCTGTTTCATGCCACCATAGGACGGATTATCCGCGCGCGGGTGCCGGTCGTGGCGGCGGTGAACGGGGCGGCGGCCGGAGCGGGGATGGGGCTCGCGTGCGCATGCGATCTGGTGGTGGCGGCGGAATCTGCGAAATTCACCATGGCCTATACGAAAATCGGACTCAGTCCCGACGGCGCCACCACCTATCTGCTGCCACGGCTGCTCGGCGTCCGCCGTGCGATCGAGCTGGCGTACCTGAATCGGGCGTTGGGCGGCCGCGAAGCGGTCGAGTGGGGAATTGCTACCAAAGTGGTACCGGACGATCGGCTCGCGGAAGAAGCCAACGGATTGGCGGCACAACTCGCGGCCGGTCCGACCCGCGCATACGCTGCCGCCAAACGCCTGATGCATTCCGGCTGGCTCACGCCGCTGGAGACTCAGGTGGAGTATGAGCTGAGGAGCATCGGCGAACTAGCTGCCAGCGAAGACGCGCGTGAGGCGATCGCCGCATTCGGCGCCAAGCGAGCCCCGGTATTTCAGGGGCGATGAGGTCAAAGCCGAGTTCTTGCCAACTGAGGTCGACGTGCGTCTGTTCAGGGAGAATTGGTAGCAGCCTGGGTCGAGCCGCTGGGAATCGCAAGCGATCGGCCGATTTCGTCTACTTGAAAATCGCTGAGTACGCTGCGCAGCTCGTTGGTAGTCGTGCTCGGTTTTGAGCATGCGGTTCCCGCGCAGACGAACGCCAATGGCTCCTTGCGGTCCGCGGCAGCCTCGTACATTGCGCGTACCGCCGCGGGCATGGCGGTGTGCTTCGCCTTGGACGGATCGATTCGAATTATGACCTTGCCGGGACGAAAGGTATTGAGCGCCATGGCAACCAGCGATTGCGTACGGGGATCGTCGGAGCTGCCGACGATCGCCACGGTAGCTCCCCCGTCGGCCTGTTCTTCGAGGGCGAGTCCCAGGCTACCTAGGGTGGCGTCGGCGGCCAATCCGACCATGTGCGGTGCGGGGGCAAGCAGCGCCTCGGCGGCCTTCGAATAGCGCGGATCGGAGGTAATTTTCGACAAAGTACGTAGTGCGTGCGCAGCCTCCGCCTGCATCGAGGGCATCGGTTGATCGTACATCACCTGCGGCCCACCCATCCCCCCAAGTGCACCCTGATCCGAGCTCGAGCTGCGATTGGCGATCAGTCCGGCGTGGTCCCGGTAATGAGAGATTATAATGTCTGCCAGCGAGCGAGCTTCCTTCAGATACTTTTCATTGCCCGACGCCTGGTAGGCCTCCAGAAGTGCATTCTGCAAGTAAACCTGATCGGCGGCGATGCCCGGCACCGAGGCGCCCTGCCCATCGACCCACAGATGAAAGAAGTCGCCTTTTGGGGTTCGCAAATTGGCCAGGATGAAATCGAGTGTGACCAAAGCGGCCTGTCGAGAAATTCGGTCGCCGGTCGCGCTGGACGCGGCCAGGTAGCCGGAGATCATCAGCGCGTTGCGGTCGGTCATGATTGACCGATCGACCGGCGGGGCGGGGCGCTGTTCGCGCACTGCCAGCAATGGCAGCTTGGCACGCGTCTGCAGCCGTTTGGCCGCTGCGCTCCAGATGCCCATCTGCTTGCTCAGTTGCTCATCCGTGAAGGGGCGGCGCAGCACGTTGCGCCCGTTGGGTGCAAGCGCGGGCGCATCTCCCATGCCGTAGAAAATTATTCCCGCGCGCGCGACGTCCGGCGGCAAGATTTTTTTCACCTCGGCAATGGTCCACGTGTAGTAGCTGCCGTCATCGCCCTTGAATGAGTCCGCGTCTTGATCGGCAAAGAACGCATGGGTCACCGGATCGAGCAAGGCCTGGTTTACGTAGGATCTGATTGCCGCAATCGTGACCAGCAGGGCGGGATCCCCGGTGAGCTGATAAGCTTCCGAATAGGTTCGCAGCGCCATGGCCTGGTCATAAGCCATTTTCTCGAAATGCGGCACGCGCCAAGCCTGGTCGGTGGAATAGCGATGAAATCCGCCGCCGAGCTGGTCGAAAACGCCGCCGCGCGCAATCTTATCCAGGCTTTCGAGCGCCATTCGGCGATAGGAATCGTGCTGAAAAAAGCCATAAGCGAGGGCGAGACGAATCGCCGGAAAATCGTAGAAGCGCGGTCCACTGCCACGGCCGAACCCGCCCGAGGTTTCGTCGTACGAGGTCGCCAGTGCCGCAAGTATTTCTCTGCGCAAGGTCGCCTGGTCACTTCCGCCGCTGGGAACTGCCGGTGAGGACTGCTGCGCGATCCTTTTTGCGAGCGCGGCGGCCTGCCGTTCCACGGCGGCGGGATCTTTCTCAAAGGCTGAGGCGATACGCTCAAGAAGCGGTAGCATCGCCGAGGTTGGCTCGCCGTTTGGCTCCGGCCGAGGTGGCAGATAGCCCGCGGCATACAGCAAGGTTCCGGACGGCGTCGCAAAGCAGGTGAGAGGCCATCCACCCGCGCCGGTCAGACGCGCGGCCGCGTTCTGGTAGAAGGAATCGATATCCGGGCGGGCATCCATGTCGACTTTAATCGGGACGAAGCTGCTGTTCAGTTTGGCCGCAATTTGAGGATCCGCGTAGGTCGTCGCATCCATGACGTGGCACCAGTGGCACCAGCCGGCGCCAATATCGATGAGCAGCGGGCGCTTAAGTCTGCGAGCGAGCGCCACAGTAGTCTCAGCCCAGGGCTGCCAGTGAATCGGTCCGCCGGCGGCCTCACGCAGGTAGGGGCTCGGCGAGGTGTTCAACGCGCCGGTCGGGAGCGCATCGACCCGATCGCTCGCCTTGCGGCTTCCACCGGCATGCGCCGCCCGGGCGGGGGTGGGAAAAAAAACCAGCAAACCGATGAAGATAGCCGCTGCGAGTCGAATTCGCGTTGACAAGCTCATTTTCTCGCGATACCAAAGCCCGTGGAGAGATCGCAGTGCTCGCGCTGTTGGCAAATTAACGACTCGCGCAGGTTGATAACTCAAACAGCATTCGCCGGGTTCCACAATGAGCGGAAGATCGGCTACTCGCCGCGGAACGTCGAGGTACAATCGAGGTCCTGCCAAGATTATTCGTATGCCCACTCCCAGAGTGGTCCGGCGCCGCCGCGCGATCAAGGCTGGAATGGGGCTGCTGGTGCTCTCCTTGATGAGCATCGCGATCCTGCGCATCTATGTACTTTCGACCGAAGCGCCATCGCCCGAGCAGGCGACCGGGCTGACCGGCGAGGAATCCGCAATCCTGAACCGGGTGAATGCCGAGCGTATCCGTTCCGGCCTCAAACCGCTCAAGATATCGGCGCGGGCCGCGGTCGTGGCGCGAGGTCATAGCCTGGACATGGCGATGCGCCACTATCTTGCGCATTTGAGTCCCGACGGCATCGGTCCCGCGGAACGCCTCAAAGGCGAGGACATCTCATTTACCGCGGTCGGTGAGAATATCTACGCTGACGATTACCGGGACCGGCTGCATCTCGCCGAACGCGCGATCGAAGGGTGGCTTGGCAACGCCGAGCATCGCGCCACGATGCTGTCAGACAAATTCACCGAGACCGGGGTCGGGGTTGCGCAGTCCGACGACGGCAAAACCTACGTGACTCAGGACTTCATCCGCTAGTCTCCACCTCGTGCCCATGGAATTCGCGGAGCTGGCGGCTATGGCCGGCGCGCATGCGGAAGCGCGCGCCATCCAGGTCGCACTCAAACTGGGGATTTTCGAACTGCTCGCGCGAGGCTCGCAAGGCGATAGCGGAATCGCTGCCAGGTTGGGGACCGACCCGCGGGCCACCTTGTTGCTGGCCAACGCGATGGTGGCGCTCGGGTTGCTCGAAAAACACCAAGGGGACTATCGGCTTTCCGCCGCAGCGGACCGGTACCTGGTGAAGTCGTCTCCCGAGTACCTCGGCGGCATGATTCTTTTCGACGAAGCTATTTTCCCGTACTGGGCGACGCTTGAGGATTCCATTCGTAGCGGAGCCTCGGCGCGCGCCCCGGACATGTTCCAGTCTGCGCCCGAGGACACCGAGCGATTCATCCGCGCGATGGACAGCCTGACGCGAGCGCGTGGTGATGCGGCATGGGTAGCCGACCATCTCGATCTCGCGGGCGTCCGCACCATCGCGGACCTCGGCGGCGGTCCCGGGACCTATCTCGCGGCAATCCTGCGGCGGCATTCGAAGATTGAGGGCGCGATCTGGGATTTGCCGGCTACCCTAAAGGTCACCCGCCGAATCCTCACCGAGCGCGAACCCGGGACGATGGCGCGAATCGAACTGGTGGAGGTGGACTATCTGAAGGCGTCGTTGCCGGGACCCGTCGATGCGGTGTTCATGTCGAACATCGTTCACAGCGAGCCGGAAACTGACAACGCCCGCCTGATGGCCAAGTGCTTCGACGCGATCGCACCCGGAGGGTTGATTGCGCTCAAGGACCACGTGATGAATCGCGACCTGACCGACCCACGCGCGGGAGCGATATTTTCGCTATACTTGCTGCTCACGACGCGGGGACGCGACTATTCTTTCGACGAAATCGCGGGATGGCTCGGCGCGGCAGGCTTTGTCGATACCAAGATGCACAGGCTACCTAACCCGCCGTTCAGCTCGTCGCTCGTCACCGCGCGCAGACCGTGACTCGAATCCTTCTGCCGACGAGGTTTGGACGCTGGTCGTTGGGTGTGGCGCTGGCGGTGCTCCCGCTCGCGCTCGGTGCGTGCGCGGCTGCCGCGCTTCCCGCGCTTCCCGGGATTGCTGCTACGGCGATGCAAAGCGCTGGGGCGGCGGCCGGTTACGCTGGCATCCAGATGGGAGAAAAAAACGCCGATCGGCACACTCCCGGCGCGCTGGAAGATCAGCAGGAGCGCTGCGATTCGCTGGTCGGTGCGCCGCCGCAGGTCGAGGAGGTCAGAAAGAACCAACAAGACGTGATCGAAGCTCGTCAGTGGCGACTGGTCAATCCCGAGAATCCCCGCTGGATGGTGGTGCCGAGCAAGACCGGGCCGGCGGATGCCTGGGAACCCAAGCCGAGGATCAACAAGCTTAAGTTTTCGCCGCCGCTCATCGATCAACTCGACTACTCCAAAACACAGTTCATTGCTTACGCGCCAAACAATCTCGACAGCGTGGATAACAGCCGTGCGATGACCAGTATCACCGAGGCATTCGGCGAACCCGCCGGCACCTTTCAATGGCATGGCACCACCTATGGGTACACGCTGGTTCCGCGGTTGCCGTGTTTTCCGATCGAGAAGTAAGTTCTTTTCTTCGAACGACGGCCGCGACGATGCTGATGCTCGCTCTGGCACCGTGCATCGTCACCCCATACGCTCGAGCCATGGACCCCAACCAGATTCCGATCGCGGCAACACCCCGGCCCTCGACCTGGCCTGACGACGCGCTCTCCGTCGCTTATCTGGGACATGCTACCTTGTTGATGAACTACTTTGGGGTCCGGGTTCTCAGCGACCCCGCTTTCTTCGACAAGGTGGGACTCTCTTTCGACTCGATTTTCACGATCGGCCCGCGCCGACATACGGCTGCGCCGCTGGCGCCGGCGGCGCTCGGACCAATCGACGTACTCCTTATCACCCACGCGCATATGGACCATCTCGACCTTCCGTCGCTCAAAGCGCTGCCCAAGGACCTGGTGGTCATAGCCTGCGACCAGTGCTCCAAGCTGCTCACGCCGATCGGCTTTCGGGATGTTCGAGAACTTCGCTGGGGTGAGGAGACGCAAGTCCGCGGGCTCAAGATCAGCGCGATGGGAGCAAATCATTGGGGCAAGCGATGGCCGCCCTACGGGCGCAATTACGGCTTCAACAGTTATGTGCTTGAAAAGGACGGGCACCGAATGCTGCTGGCCTGCGATAGCGCCAACACCGATATCTTCGCGAGCCTTGCTGGCAACCCTCCGGAAGTTGCCGCCTTTTCGATAGGCGCCTACGACCCATGGATCTGGAACCATGCCAATCCCGAGCAAGTATGGCAGATGTTCCTGCAGACGGGGGCGAAGTACCTGATTCCGATTCATTGGGGAACGTTCAAGCTTTCCAACGAGCCCATGATGGAACCGCTTACCCGATTGATCGGGGCGGCGGGCAATCAATCGAATCGCATCGTAGTGCGAGAAATCGGGTCGACCTGGACACTGCCCGAAGCGTCACCCCTGCGGGCCGCTGCGCCCTAGCCGCGAACCTTTTCGTCGCGCCGCGGTTCTCGATTCGCTACGATGAATTCGTCGGTCAGCTCCGTTTCCAAGTAAATGCGGTGTCGGGGGAAAGGGTTTGGCCCGGCGAGGAGTTATGCGGACTCAGGCCTACTAGTCTAGGATCGTTAGGGATATGAGACTTTAGTCCAATAGCGCGAGGTCGAACGTTGGTAAGATAGTGTAGGCGGCCCGTGGGGAATCCGCGGGTGCCAAAGGGGGACTTCAAGAAGGAATCTGAGATGGCAAGTATGACGGGTGCGGCCACGGCTGGCCGATATAGTCGACCTTCCGTAAAATCCAGGTCGAAGCTCCAAGGCAGAAAGGTGGTCGACTCGGCTCATGGAGCAACCGTTCTGGTATTAGATGATGACACCTCAGTCTGTCGCTCCCTGAAGCGATTGATCTCCGCATCTGGTTTTCAGGTTCAAACCTTCGGCAAACCTTCGGAGCTGCTGGCCAGCGAGATCCCGCGATCCAACGCGTGCATGGTGGTGGATATAAACCTGCCGGAAATGACCGGGATCCAGATGTGCGAAGTTCTGAAGAATTCGGGGCGCGCGCTGCCCACCATACTGATCACCGGGCGCACCGACCCAAGCGTTCGCTCGCTGACCGCGAACTCCGACGCCATCGCACTGCTATTCAAGCCGTTTGACGAGGACGCGCTGCTGGACGCGATTGGCCGTGCGCTCGCCCTTTCCACCCGACCTTGATCTGGTCGACAATAGGTCGCCAGGAAGTCCGAGGTTCGGTCCTTACTCAGGTGTGTCGCAGCGGCGATTAGACTATGGCCGCAGGTGCTGACAAGGGAAGCAAGCCAGGAAATTCCGCGAACCCTGCCGCAGCCGAACTTCCGTCGAGTTCGGGCGGGGCCGACTTCGAAAAGCTGCTTAGTGATCTGTCCGCCGCTTTCATCCGCGTATCGGTCGAGGAGATCGACAGCGAGATTGAGCTGTGGCTTCAACGCATCGTGCTGGCATTGCAGCTGGATCGCAGCACGGTCGCGCAGCTGGACCAGCGCGAGGCTTTGTACGTAACCCACCAGTGGGCGCGTGCCGGCGTTACCGCGCCAGACCTGGGACTGGATGTCAGGCAGAGTTTACCGTGGACCGCGCGCAAGCTCCTTGCGGGGGAACTGGTCGCGGTCTCACGAATAGAGCAGTTTCCCCCCGAGGCCGTTGAGGAGCGCAACTACGCTCGTCTCAATGGGGGCGCCTGCACGCTGGCCGTTCCAATGAAGATCGGCGCGTCGGTGGTCGGAGCTGTATCGTTCGGTGCGGTTCTCTCTGCAATAAGCTGGACTCCGGCGATCGTCCGGCGACTGCAATTGGTCGCGGCTATTTTCGCCAACGCCTTGGAACGAAAGCGCGCGGAAGCGGAGATTCGCCGCCTGTCGGAAGAATTGCGCCAAGCTTCACAGGTCATGACCATGGGAGAGCTGACTGCTTCGCTGGCGCATGAGCTGAACCAGCCCTTGGGGGCGATCTTCAACAATGCGAAAGCGGCCCGGCGTCTGCTGGCAGCCAAGACGCCGGATTTAACCGAAATTGACGCGGCGCTGGACGATATCGTCCGCGACGACGCACGAGCGGTCGACATCGTCAAGAATGTTCGCGCAATGTTTCAGCGCGGCGAGGCGAAGATGGCCCCCGTCGACGTCGGTCAGCTTCTTCATGACGTGGCTCGAATCGTCAGCACCGACGCGAGGATGAAGGAGATCTCGTGGTCGCTGGAGTTACCCGATTCGCTGCCCCCGGTGCGGGGCGACAAGACCCATCTGACCCAAGCCGTGCTTAATCTGGTGGTCAACGCCTTCGACTCGGTTTGCGCGGGTGACCCGCCGCGCGAAGTCACCCTGCGCGCTGGTTGGGAAGACCACCACCACATACACGTCGCGGTGTGCGATTCGGGCAGGGGGATCGACGCCAAGCTGCTGCCCAATCTATTCGAGCCCTTTTTCACGACCAAGACCAGTGGAATGGGCATGGGGCTTACCATCGTTCGTTCCATCATCGAGAATCATGGCGGCCGAATTTGGGCGGCGCAGAATCCCGATCGCGGCGTTACGCTGAAGTTCGTTCTGCCAGTCGAACTACCTGCCGGGCAGAACAGCTGACTCGAAGACGTTAAAATTGCGGACAAGGTCACGGTGGTCGTTTAAGACCGATCGGCGCTAAACCTCAGTAGCGTATCTCCTCAAAATCCGGCGGATGGAAGCTCTCTCGTCGGCGGGCGCGTTTCAGCGGCGCGCGAGGTCAAGTAATGCCTCCCGACATGTCTGGCAACGACGGCGTCGCGACGCGCTCCGTTACTGTGCCGGTGTCACATCTTTCGCTGGCCTGAATGAACCCACTCTTGCATTCCCACCCAGGCGCGGCGCCGAGTCTTCCGTGGTCGTTTCTCGAAAAGATGATGACCGTGGTGCCGCAGTCCAGCCGAACAATCCGGGATCCTGCACCCGCGATCTGGGGGCATCGGAGAAAGAATGAACAATTTCACGGGTCGCAACGTCTAAAGAAAGCGATCAGTGATGCCGTGTTTTGCCGGTCCCTTCCTGCCCTGAACCTCCCGGTGTCCAGAAGGAATGCCAGAGACATCGGGAAGACAGCGAAGTTTCTGACCTGAGTCGTCGCGCCCGCGATCGCACAAGCGTCAGCCCTCCGTTGATTTTCTGGAGTTCGCAGTGAACCGCGTAGGGACGACCGCCCCAAGTAGTGGGATTGAATCGAGGAGGACCACAAGAACCCGAAAATGGCAAATCTATTGAGCGCCGCCGCCGGACGGACAAATCGACCATCCCGGAGACCCACCATAAAGGGTCAACGTCCAAAGGCCGTCGGCAGGGGCGGCTGTGCTGTTCTGGTACTGGATGACGACATCTCGATGTGTCGTTCACTAGGAAGGCTTATTTCCGCGGCTGGGTTTCAGGTCCAAACGTTCAACAAGCCATCCGAATTACTCGCCAGCGAGATTCCGGCATCCAACGCCTGCATGGTGGTGGACATTGACCTGCCGGAAATGACCGGTATCGAAATGTGTGAGATTCTGAAGAAATCGGGGCGTAGCCTGCCTACCATCCTGATCACCGGTCGAAGTGACGCGCATACTCGATCGATCGCCGCAAAATCGGATCCGATTGCGCTTCTCTTCAAGCCTTTCGAAGAAGAGTCCTTGTTCGCCGCGATCGATCGCGCGCTTGCGCTCTCCACACCACCAAAGGTCTGAGAAAAAGAACTCCGAATTCCGACCTTGGTACCACCAGGACAGCCGCCTTGCCAAGGTGGAGCTCTCCGCTAGGTGGAGTGTCGGGAGAGGTCGAGAGCGTTTGCGAGTTTGACCAGGAATGGGGTGGCGGCTCGAGTTCCCGTTCTCCACTAACCATAGTCCAATACTCTCCACCGCAGGCATCACACCTTAGTGCGGTAGCCGGAGAGTCACTCGTTTCACACATGGCGGCCTGAATTCCTCGGCGCGGAGATCTTTGGGCAGCCGCTGGCTTATTTCTCCTGCAGAGCGCTCGGCGACAGGTCACTGGAGTAACGCGTCCCAAAATCTCTGCGAAGGGAAAATATAGGCATGTTCGTCAACTTCTGGTTGAACCGAGTGCCCCGGTAACCTTCCTATAGGGACCAGGGAGCCTGGAGAAACGATTTGAAGTGTTTCCTAAGGATGAACAATTTCGCGGCGGGCAACGTCATATTTAAGAACAACTGGTGACGAACACACGCTCGCGCTAATGCGTGCGCATCTCGTCGGCCGGAAAGTGGTGCTAGCCGAAAAACTCTCTACGCGGGAAAAAGCGTCTTTCGAAGCTCTCGTCTTCGGTGTGCGAGAGGACGCGTTTACATCACAAAACCGAGTGCACACCCGCCGCGGCACCGAGGTGTGAAGCTCGCTCCGCAGCGTCGCGAAACCAGTTGAAGTATCCAGTCACGCGGAAGGCATCTTCCGCGGCGAATTGCCTTAAAAGGAGGCGCAAATGTTCAGAAGGAGTGCGAGTAAGTGGTTGCAAACCGTACCTGTCCCAGTCTTGACGATGCTGGCCGTTTTGGCTGTAAGCACGCCGAGTCATGCGCAGGTCAAACCGGGAGATTTCATTACTCCCGATAACGCCGAGAAGGTTAAAGACTTGGTCGGCCCGGGCGTCTACTACAAGGTCCAGCATGGAATGACCATGAAGATTGTCCCAACCGAGCGAGTCGATTGGCCGCCTCCTTATATGGATGCGACTGAAAAATACTCGGCCCAGGTCCGGCTCACCCCGGATCACAAGAGCTTGGTGGGCTACGTCGCGGGGCAGCCGTTCCCGCTGATCGACGTGAACGATCCTCAAGTAGCCACCAAGATCATCTGGAACAACGTGTTCCGTCCGATCTCAACCGACGACTATGATCTACGCTTCTACGACTGCGACTCTTCGTATGAGCGCCGCGGCCCCCAGCAGCAACAGATCGACTATTTCCAGATCGGTCACTACATGGGGTACGACCTGGTCGGCCGCACAGAAGTCGAGCCGACGCCGATTGATCCGGATTTCAAGACCACCGGCCGCTACTGGATGTTTGGTCTGTATCCGATCCTCGCGCCTAACGAACTTCGTGGAAGTGGCTTCATCCGCTGGCGCTACGCCGATCCTCGCAAGGGCGACGATACCTGGAGTCTCAGCTCGGGCAGCCGCCGCGTACGCCGCGTCGACGAGTCGATCCTGAGCTCGTCTACCACCAGTGGTACCTCGGCTCAGGCCTGGGATCCCGATCACTATTCGGGCTTCAATCCCAAGACCGAGCAATACAACTACAAGTTCCTGGGTGAGAAGAACATGCTCGCGACTATCCATGCGCTACATTCCCCGGAAGTGCGATGCCCCACCGACGGTGGCACCAGCGCCTGTCCGGAAGCGTGGGAGATGCGGCATCTCTATATCGTCGAGGCGAAACCTGATCGGGCACAGACGAACGCACTCGATGCGCGCACCGTAATCTACCTGGACGGTGAAATGTGGTTTGAGCCGTACATCGACACCTATGATCGCGGCGGCCACCTCTTCCGCAGCCATATCTACTGGCTGGCGACGCGCGACCGTCCGGTCCCGGACGCGAAGGTGGCGATCTATCCGTTCAAGCGTTCGTTCATAGTTGGGTCAGTTTCGACCGACGTGCAGTCGGGGCTGGCCACCATGTGCTACCTGCCCGGTATGGAAACACCGGAACGCGAGTGCTGGTACATCAATATGGGCGCGGTCGACAAGACAAGCTTTACGACCGACGCCATGGTACGTTCAGCGAGCTTCTAGCTGAACGTTTTCCTCCGAAAAGGGCGGGCGCGACTTTCCGGTCGCGTCCCGCCCTTTTCCATTTCAGCGTCGAATCGGGCGCTCCTCAAAGACCAAATTTACGAATCTGCGGGTCCGAAAACCGCATCCTCGAACCACCAGGACGACTGGTGGGCTCAGCGGTGGTGGTTTGCTCGAGGCGGCAAATCGTTCCCTCACGCTTTCCAGTCAAAGGCGGTTTGACGTATAAAGGCGGCGACTCCGGGAGTTGCGGCAGCCCACAGCATGTGGGCTTTCCTATAATACGCAAACCCTATGGGTTGTAGTGAAAGGACCTGGCGGTGAGGCGATTGCGCCTGCCCGACGGAGCCATTTGAGCTGCGGAGACTCCGGCTTCTCGAGCCGTCTTTGGATTGGTCCCTAGCTTTCATGTGCATAACCGACGAGCAGACCGATAAATGAAATGAAGACCTACTTCGAACGGACTGTGTTCGCCGTGGGAGTCGATCGCACAGCGTGGGGACAGTAGTTTCAGGAGCAAGACCCATCCCCACCTTTTCACCACCAAACCGGCCGGAGCGGGGGAGGTGCTCACCATCGGTCGTTCCACCTTCGAGAATCACGGTGGCAGAATTTGCGCCGACTGGAATCCCGGCTGGCTCGAAAAACCGAATTGCACCCTCCCGACTTAAGCCGATAATGGGCGTAGATAAATTGAGTTGGAGAAGGGTAGCGGAGCAGTACAATGAAAATCGCGGTCATCGATGACGACAAATCAGCACTCGCGTCGTTGGCGCGATTAATCAAATCCGCCGGGATCGAGGTCCTCCCCTTTTCGTCGGCGCGTGCGTTCCTGGATGATCCAAATCTCAGTCAGGTCGACTGCGCGGTAACAGATCTCCGCATGCCCGGGGTAGACGGCCTCAAGCTGCAGGAAATGCTTGCCGAGACCGTGCCCTATCTTTCAGTCGTCTTCATAACCGGCCACGGCGACATCCCCAAGACGGTCAAGGCAATTCGAGGTGGGGCGATAGACTTCCTAGAAAAGCCGGTCGACGACGATGCTCTGCTGGAAGCAGTCCAACGTGGTGCGGAGCGGAGTCGCGAGCAAAGGGCATCACATACCGAGATTGACGAGCTCCAAAGACGATACGGTTTGCTCACGGCTCGCGAGCGACAAGTTTTTTCACTGGTCACCTCCGGACTACTTAACAAGCAGGCCGGTGCCGAACTGGGAGTCAGTGAAAGAACCATCAAGGTTCATCGAGCTCGGGTAATGCTGAAGATGAATGCGGAGTCGCTCGCAGAGCTGGTGCGGATGGCGGATCGCTTGCACATTCGGCCAGACACCAAGGCCGATTGACAAAAGCAGGTTCTCACTCGACCCCCGGCTCTCGCAATGAGTACGAATTGCTGGGAGGAGTAATGCCGTATATGTGTGGGTGGATGGGGTGCACTTCAACATCCGACTCGAGGACGATCGGCTCTGTACCCTGGTGATGATCGGTGCCAAGCCCAACGGCGAGAAGGAGTTGCTCGCGGTGGAGGACGGCTATCGCGAGAGCGCCG